>JBEBBT010000047.1:0-3264 GCA_041158245.1 Actinomycetota bacterium
CAATTTCTTGCACGGTGGCTTGGCGGAGCTTTTTAACCGAACCAAAATGCTTCAAGAGATCCTTTTTTCGTTTGTCTCCAAGATTTGGAATGTCGTCCAGAATTGAACTCAATAACGAACCACGCTGTTTAGCTCTTTGAAAAGTTATTGCAAATCTATGAGCTTCATCTCGAATTCTTTGTAACAAGAAAAGCCCATCACTATTTCGCGGGAAGATCACTGCATCTTGCAAGTCGGCAACCCAAATTTCTTCTAAGCGCTTCGCTATACCAATCACTGGAATGTCTATTCCTAATTCACTTAACTTTGCCTGCGCCGCATTAACCTGCGGCTTTCCTCCGTCGACAACAAGTAATTGAGGTGGATAGGCAAAGCCTTTTCGATTCTCCTGAGTTTCTTCCTCAACTCGTTTGAATCTTCTCTCAACAACTTCGCCGATACTTAAAACATCGTTGTTACCGAGTCCGTGTTGCAATTTATAGCGTTTATAGTCCCGTTTAACCGCTAAACCATCTTCGAAAACAACAAGTGAAGCCACCACATTGTCACCATCTAAATGCGAAACGTCGATGCATTCAACTCGCAATGGAATGTCTTGCAATTCAAGTGTTTGTGCGATTTCCGTTAGTGCTTGACTTCTAGCCGCAATATCAGCTCCGCGTTTGGTGCGATAACTTTGCAAATCGGACTGAGCATTTTTGATGCAAGTCTCAATTAAATCTCTTTTAACAGATTTTTGCGGCACTTTTAAAGTCACTTTCTTACCAGCTCGTGCGCTAAGCCACTCGGCTGCAAGTCCCTCATCTTCGACTACATGGCTGGTTAAGACTTCTGGTGGAGGGGACTCCCCACCATCCTCAGAATAAATTTGCATTAGGACCCTAGACATTAGGGCCGATGAATCAATCTCCTCTGGCTTGTCTGCAATAAATCCTCTTTGGCCTGTGATTCGACCATTGCGTACATGGAAAATTTGAATTCCCGCCGCCAATTCATCGTCGGCCAATGCAATGAGATCAGCATTGGTGTTTGGCTCCAACACAACAGCAGATTTCTGCATGATCGCTTCGACTGCTTCTATGTCATCTCGCAATCTTCCAGCTTTTTCAAACTCTTCATTTTCGCTCGCCTCCAGCATCTGGCTTTTGAGGTTCGCAAGTAATTTTTTACTATCGCCATCGAGAAGTCTGATGAATCCATTGACTAAATCTCTATGGTCATCAGAAGCAATTCTTCCTACACATGGTGCTGAACACTTTTCTATATAGCCCAATAGGCAAGGCCGGTTCGCTGAAGCTGCCCTTTTAAAAGTTACATCGCTACAAGTTCGAACAGGGAAAACGTGAAGAAGCCGATCAATCGTTTCACGAATCTGCCAGGCTTGAACATACGGTCCAAAATATTTAATTCCAGATTTTCTTTCCCCACGAACCACCATGATGCGTGGAAATTCTTCTTTCAAAGTTACAGCAAGCCAGGGATAGGACTTATCATCTCGGAAACGGACGTTGAATCTTGGGTTGTATTCATTAATCCACGTATGTTCAAGCTGTAATGCTTCAACCTCAGTATCAACCATGACCCAATCGACTCGAACTGCAGTTTGAATCATTTGAGCAGTTCTAGGATGCAAATCAGCGTTGTTTGAAAAATAGGAAGTCAGACGATTCTTTAAATTCTTTGCTTTACCAACATATATGACTTTGTTGGTTTTATCCCAATAGCGATAGACACCTGGCGATGTTGGAATTTCACTCGTCTTTGGTCGCCATTGTGAAACATCCATAACTACTACTTCAGAATTGCCTTTAAGAACTTACCTGTATGGCTCGCTGAGACTTTTGCAACATGCTCTGGTGTGCCAGTAGCAACTACCGTGCCACCTTTATTTCCACCTTCTGGACCCATGTCGACGACATAATCAGCGCACTTGATGACATCGAGGTTGTGCTCAATAACAATTACAGTGTTGCCTTTATCAACCAGGCTTTGCAAGACAATCAAAAGTTTACGGATATCTTCAAAATGAAGTCCAGTGGTTGGCTCATCCAGCACATAGATTGTTCTGCCAGTAGATCTTTTTTGAAGTTCACTTGCTAGCTTCACACGTTGAGCTTCACCACCAGAAAGTGTTGGCGCTGACTGTCCCAATCTCACATAACCGAGTCCTACATCAAAGAGGGTTTGCAGATGTCTAGCGATAGGAGGAATAGCTCCAAAGAATTCAAGCGCTTCCTCGATTGGCATGTTCAAAACCTCAGAGATGGTTTTTCCTTTGTAATGCACTTCAAGAGTTTCGCGGTTGTACCTAGCGCCATTGCAAACTTCACATGGAACATAAACATCGGGTAAGAAGTTCATTTCGATTCGAATAGTTCCATCGCCGTTACAAGCTTCGCAGCGGCCACCTTTCACATTGAAAGAAAATCTGCCCTGTTGATATCCGCGCATCTTCGCTTCAGCTGTATCCGCAAACAATTTACGTACGTGGTCAAAAACACCGGTGTAGGTTGCTGGGTTAGATCTAGGTGTGCGACCAATAGGACTCTGATCCACATGGACGACCTTGTCTAGTTGCTCCATGCCCTTAATTCGCTTGTGTTTACCAGGCACTTCTCTCGAGTTGTTCAAAAGCCGTGCAAAAGAGTTGTACATAATGTCATTGACCAACGTGGACTTGCCACTACCACTTACTCCCGTAACAGCTACGAAGCAACCTAGCGGAAATTCAACATCTATATTCTTTAAGTTATTTTCCTGTGCGCCTTCAATCCGAATTATTCGCTTCGAATCAATTTCCCGCCTTTTCTTTGGAACTTCAATTTTCTTTCGACCAGAAATGTAGTCGCCTGTTACTGACCGCTTTGAACTCAACAAATCTTCAAGCGGCCCACTTACAACAACTTCGCCGCCATGTTCGCCAGCACCTGGGCCGATATCAACAATCCAGTCAGCAGTTCTAATGGTGTCTTCATCATGCTCCACGACAATCAACGTGTTGCCTAAATCCCGCAACCTTACGAGGGTTTCGATGAGCCTTTGGTTATCCCGTTGATGAAGACCAATGGAAGGTTCATCAAGAACGTAAAGAACTCCAACTAAACCTGAACCAATTTGAGTGGCTAAGCGAATTCGTTGCGCTTCTCCACCGGCCAGCGTTGCAGCTGGGCGATCAAGTGATAAGTAATCCAATCCAACATCGATTAGGAATTTAAGTCTTTCGTTGACTTCTTTTAAAACTCTTTCGGCAATTGTCTTATCTCT
>JBEBBT010000048.1:0-5072 GCA_041158245.1 Actinomycetota bacterium
CAGCAAATTTATAACTGCTTCCGACTGGAACCCGAACTACTTTCGGCAATTGAATATTTACCGGGCCATCCAATTCTTGAAGCTCGCCAATCAAATTAATTGCCTTCGAAATTGAAGAATTAATCTTTTCAACCACAAAATTCATCCGAGTTGCAGCATCGTGACTTTCAGAAGGAATGCCAGTAATTGCCCATTCATTCTTCACGTCAGTTGAGATTCCACCCACATCAAACAGCGCTGAGAAATCCAACTCTCCAATAGTTATCGAATCCAGCACTGCCAAGGCAGATTCATATTCAACGAAGTCGTCTGCCACTCCTCCAATACGAACTTGCGACGAATGCATACGCACACCCGTGATTGTTTCGAGCAATTGATTGATCTGCTCTCGGGTGGCAAGCAACTGCGAATAATCGCTTCCGAGGTATTGCAACACCCCAATCACATGAAGTAGCCGGCCACTCGCAATCTGCAAACGCAGAGTCAACTCCCGTAAGAACCTTGCACGATCTGAAACTGTGATTCCTAACAATTCTTCAGCGCATTGTGCGTATGCAATTTCAGCAGCCGAAGGAGTTAACCAGTTGTGTCGATTTATTAGTGATAAACCTTGGCGGTAATCCCGATTTTCCAAAAGTTTTTCATCTCCGCGATGCTGGGTTGATATATCCAGATTCGAAAAATCAAAGGTGCTGTGCGAAAGCGGATGAAGCCCCACATTTGAATCTAGATAAGTTTGAAACTCGGCAATTGTTAACACGAAACCAACTTAGAGAAGAAGTTGGTGACGACGTTTAACATATGTGCAGTTGTTGCAGTTGTCGACAGTTGCCGGCTTTGGCCCGTTGATTATTTTGAACAACTTATTGATGGTGGTTTCAAACTTTGCTGGATCTCGATCCACTGGCTGCCAAGATGTATTCACATTTACACCTGGCTCTTCGCCGTCGAGTGAATTTGGAAGTGACCAAACCATTAAACCCAGCACACTAACTTTTTCGCCATCGCCTTCAGCGGGATTTTCCATCGCGTACGCGTATGCCTCAAGTTGTGGGCGATAGAACTCTGATTTGTTGGAATCTTTCGCGCTGAATTTGCAGTCGATGATTCCAATTGTTCCATCAGTAAACTCGATTACAAGATCGTATTTACCGTTAATCATGTATTCGGTTTCTTCGCCTTCGTACACCAGCTTCTTTGAAGCAACCCAGCCACCATGTCTGGCAATGGTTCCTTCTGGAAGATCTGGTGAGATAACTGATGCTGGTTTTCCGACGTAATATTTTTCTTGCAAGTCTGCAAGGTCGCCAACTAGTGGCATGGTCATCGGTGCCGTGAGGTTCTCTGTGTATTTAAGCCAGAGACATCTTGGACAGTTTGAGAGTGTAAACGTTAGGTCGCTTGGACTGATTTTTGTTCGCTTTGCCATGCGTCGGACTTTAATGCCCAAACCCGACTGCACTGGGTTTCACTGCAATTTTCCAAGTGTCAGGGTGGGGTCTAAATATTCGCTCCCATCTTTTGAAAGGCCCCCTGATGCAATTTGATGCCGATGAATTTGATGCTCAAGATTTCGAACCGTCCAACGCAACTGAAGACCAGTGCTGGGCGGCGATTCCTTTGCTTGAAGGAACTTTGAAAGCCAGAACGCTAAACCATTTAGGCGGTCTGGCTTATGAACGAGAAGATTTTCGCAAGGCATCAATGCTTGCAGATCAAGCCGCTGTTGAATGGCAAACGCTCGGACATGATGATGAAGCGGCTAAGTGCCTTTCAAACGCTGGTTCATGCTTGCGAAGCGTTGGAGATCTTGAGCAAGCAGTTCCTTTCTACATAAAGGCTGCGAAAATTTCATCAGATTCAGGTGATGAAGAATTCTTTGCATTAACCAATGTAATTCTCGGCTCTATTCATAATGAGCTTTATGAAGTAGATAAGTCGCTTGAGTTTTACCTAACTGCCATGCATGCAGCTGAGCGTGCCGAGTCAGTCATTCAAACGATCAATGCACTTGAAGGTGTTGGTGTTGGCTATCTGAATATCGGTTCACCAGAGATAGCAATCGACTTTCTGCAAAAAGGTTTCAACATTGCTAGCCAAGAAGGAAAAGTAAAAGCCGCAGCAAATTTTCGCACCATGATTGCTGCATGCCACCAAACAATGAATCGACCAGATTTGGCAATCGATGAAATCAAATCTGCCCGCGAACTTGCCTTATTAATGAATGACCACCCGCTCGCTTGTGAACGCGGAAACACGATGTCTGAAATTTACCGAGCACTTGGGAACTTCGAATTAGCGATTGAGATAGCGCACGAAGTAAAAGAAGTTGCCACCCGCGAAAAATTCCCAAAGGTTGCAGCTGAGGCCAGTGCGAACATCGGCCACGCATTGAATTGCTTAGGTCAATATGAATCTGCATACCAACTGCTGACAAGTGCCGCTGAAATTATGAAAATGGGTGGAGATTTCGCAACTGCCATTTTGGCCGAAGCCGGTGCGGCTCATTCAGCACTTGGAATGGGAAATATTGCGCTTGCCCAATTGCGACTAGATACATGCGAAAAAACATCTCAAAAGATTGACTTGCTGAAGTGCGAACGTGAATTCAATCTAAACAATCCGCATTCAATGCTTTCGCTTGTCCAGTTCCAACTGGAAATTGAAATTCAGTTGGCAGCGGGGAAGGGAAAACCATTCAATTTTGGGAATAAGAATATGGAAGAACTCTTTGCGCTCGAAAGTAAAGCTGTCTACCAAGAAAATCAATCAGTCGTGAATGCGATTGTTTCGTTAAAACCTGAATTTATTATTTCAGCAGGCATTCCAGAACTAACATCTCCAGAAGGTGAGTTACTCACCAAAACTTTGGTTGACTTAATTGACAGTAAGTATTTTGAAGATGACCCTGCAAAGCTTGCACGTTTCCACGAGTTACAAGCCCGAGTTCGCAATGAAAAGGCCGAAGCAACCGAAAACCTTTCGCTTGCGATTACTTATTATTTAGAAGCAGACCAGATAGATAAGGCACTTGAACTATCTCGAAACTTGCAGTCCCAACTAGCTTCCCGCTCAGAGCTTTCTCGCGCCCGAGCCATAAATAGCCGGATTTATTAGTACCGAGGTTCATGGCTAGTATTCGCCCGCTCACGGATTTAGGTCTGTGACTGGCCAGGTAGCTCAGTCGGTACGAGCGTCCGCCTGAAAAGTGGAAGGTCGACAGTTCGATCCTGTCCCTGGCCACACGTAGGTCGAAGTGCAGAAATGCGCTTCGGCCTTTTGTGTTTTATGCCCAAAAACCCCGAGTTTGGCTCAGCCTTGCCTCTCCCGTACTCTTCGCCTGCTCGCAAGAGCAACTTGGCAATTGGCCCCCATCGTCTAGAGGCCTAGGACGCCGCCCTTTCACGGCGGTAGCACGGGTTCGAATCCCGTTGGGGGTACATTTCCAAGTGGCCGTAAGGCCCCGTAGCGCAGTTGGTTAGCGCGTCGCCCTGTCACGGCGAAGGTCGCGGGTTCGAGTCCCGTCGGGGTCGCAAGACTTTAATTTAAGTACGAAGAATTATTTCGACTTAACTAGTTAACTTTGATGTGGCAGGGTAATTCTGTGAACACGCAACTTCCCCAAGACCGATTCTTAGATCGTGAGCTCTCATGGCTCTCGTTTAACCAGCGTGTTTTAGATCTTGCAAAAACCGAAGACACACCGCTTCTAGAAAAAATTAGATTCCTCACAATTTTCACCAACAACCTAGATGAATTTTTCATGGTGCGGGTTGCGGGATTAAAACGTCGAATTGCAGCAGGAATCGCAACTCGAGCCGTTAGTGGAAAGTTGCCGCGCGAAACTCATCGCGATGTATTGCGTCGCAGCAAAGAAATGCAACTTGCTCAGACCACTTTGTTGCACGATCAGTTACTTCCAGAACTTGCCAAGCACGGAATTCGAATCGTTCGCTGGAACGAAGTAGATGCCGACAATCAGGCGCGCTTGGAGAATTGGTTTCACCACAAAGTGTTTCCGGTGCTCACGCCTTTGGCTGTAGATCCATCACATCCATTTCCATATATTTCTGGTCTATCTTTGAACTTGGCAATTTCAGTTAAGAATCCATTGACTGGACAAGATCTTTTTGCTCGTATCAAAGTTCCACCGCTAATGGAACGATTTGTTCGCGCATCCCAAACTGAAGATTTATTTGTACCAATCGAAGATGTGATTGCTGCCCATCTTTCATCACTATTTCCAGGTATGGAAATCATGAAACATCACTTCTTCCGCGTGACACGCAACGAAGATTTGGAAGTTGAAGAAGATGATGCCGAAAATCTATTAGCAGCCCTAGAACGAGAATTGACCCGTCGCCGTTTTGGACCAGCAGTTCGACTTGAAGTTGAAAACTCAATCGACAAAGACATTCTCGAACTCTTGATTGATGAGCTTGAAGTTGATGAAGAAGAAGTTTTCCAATTGCCTTGGCCTTTGGATTTGCGCGGATTAGAAACTCTTGCAAACATCAAACGCGATGAATTCAAGTACCCAACATTTGTACCTAAAACGAGCACGCATCTTGCTATTGCTGAAACTGCAAACGAACCAAACGTTTTAGAGGCGATGGCGCACCAAGACATTTTGCTTCACCATCCGTACGATTCATTTGCGACAAGTGTGCAACTCTTCTTAGAACAAGCAGCTCGAGATCCGCAGGTTCTTGCAATTAAGCAAACTCTTTACCGAACATCTGGTGACTCACCAATTGTTAAAGCATTAATTGAAGCTGCTGAATCTGGTAAGCAAGTGCTGGCACTTGTCGAAATTAAAGCTCGTTTCGATGAAGAAGCGAATATTGAATGGGCTCGCAAACTTGAAGAAGCTGGCGTGCATGTTGTGTACGGATTAGTTGGATTAAAAACTCACTGCAAACTCTCAATGGTGGTTCGCGACGAAGGTGACAATCTGCGCCGTTATGTTCACATTGGCACTGGTAACTACCATCCAAAAACTGCGCGTTTGTATGAAGACTTGGGAATCCTTTCTACCAATCCTGAAATCACCGCGGATGTCGCAACTCTTT
>JBEBBT010000049.1:0-3215 GCA_041158245.1 Actinomycetota bacterium
TTCGTGGTTTCAAAATTGCTGAAGTTGGAAACTACGACCAAAGAGAGATTTCGATTCCTGCCGAAATCCATTTTGGTAAAAAAGGTAAAAACGCAGCTTCGCTAATTTCTGCTTACATAAACAACTCAAAACTTGTAATGGATGACAGAACAGATGGTTCCGTGGACGTCTTAGTTGGGCAAGGGTTTGAAGAAGTTCGGACAAATCGAGATGCAAACGAGGAACTGGCTCGCCCAGAAGCATCACCTAGTGGCCCTGGCTGCTAGTTAAAGTTACTAAATACCCTACATAAAGTTTCAATTAAGTCCTACACTGAAGTATGACTACAAATAGAAAACTCCAATTAGCGATTTCAGTAGTCGCCTTATTAATTTTTTCTTCTTTCACTCCAGCATCTGCTGAAAATGAAACCGTGCCGAGTGTTCCAATTAACGTTCAGATAGCTGAAAGTAAAACCACCGTGACTGTTATGTGGTCGTTGCCCGAATCTGATGGTGGTTTTCCAATCACTGGCTACAACGTCACAACAGACATTGGAAATTATTCCTGCTCCACTACAACCGAACTCGAATGCGTAATTGAAAAACTTGAACCAACTGTCACTTATGTCTTCAGCGTCGTAGCGATTAATCAAATTGGTACGAGTGAACCTGGATTATCTGTCCCCACAAAAATTAACTCAACTCAATACGATCTTGTGCACTTTGGGTATCGGTCTTCAAATCTGGGTGATCACGCGCGACTGGTTTTGCGCAAACTTGCTAGAACTATTCATGATGGTGAAATTGTTCGCTTACTTGGCTTCACCCAGACCGCAGCTTCTTGGAATTACACAATTTTTCATAACAACATGATTTTGGCTCGGCATCGTGCAGAGGCAGTTCGTGCTTATCTAAAAAAGCGTGGAGTAGTTGCAGACTTTCATTTGAAAATCTTTGGTCCAACCAGGCACATCAGTTGGACACACCAAGAACTAAATCGACGAGTAGTAATTTTCGTCAAACACGTTCCGCAGGGTTAGTTTCTTCATTTGGCGGTGACGGTGGGATTTGAACCCACGGTAGGGGTGAACCTACACACGCTTTCGAGGCGCGCTCCTTCGGCCACTCGGACACGTCACCGTGTCGAACTTTAGTCCTGCCGCTTGGATGCAAAAAAGTTTCGCAAAAGCTCTGCAGATTCTTGCGCCAAAACTCCCGCTACAACTTCTGGTTGGTGTGTGAGTCTGCGATCTCGCACAACATCAAATAGCGAACCAACTGCACCAGTCTTTGGTTCATCTGCTCCGAAAACTATTTGTTTAATTCTTGAATTAATAATGGCGCCAGCACACATAGTGCAAGGTTCAAGAGTTACAACAATAGCGCAATCATCGAGTCGCCAATTGCCGATATTTTGCGCAGCATTTTGCAGAGCTTGAATTTCAGCGTGTGCCAATGGATTGTTTAATTCTTCGCGCTGGTTGCGACCAACGCCAATTGTGTGTCCGTTGGCGTCCACAACAATTGCGCCGACTGGAACATCTCCATGTTCAAGACACTCGTTGGCTGCTTTTAGCGCCGCTTGCATCCAAGAGACTTGATTATCGGTTGGCTTCACGGGCTTAGTTTGCCCACAATAGAGTTGATTTATGAAAACACTGAATCGTGCAGGCCTGGGAATGGGATTATTCCTACTCGTAACTGGAATTGGACATTTCCTATTCCCCACCCCTCTCGATGAAATTGTGCCTAGCTTCATCCCAGGAGATCCAAGATTTTGGACTTATATAAGTGGCGTTGCTGAAATTGTTATTGGCCTTGGTCTGATTGCGCCAAGCACAATTAAATTGTTTTCACGTTCATTGAATTACTGGTCAGCTTTATCTGCGCTCTGGCTATTTATTTTGGTTTACCCGGCGAACATCAACATGGCCATTATGTGGTGGGACCGACCGATGCCAGAACCACTGTATGCCTTGGGTCGCTTACCGCTGCAATTACTATTGTTTATGTGGGCTTGGAAATTAATCAAGAAATTTAAGGCGGAATAAGCGTGCATATTTTTGAAAGTAAGTCACCAGTTATTGATTCAAATCTTTTGGTGATCAGAGACCGGCAAGAAGGAATTGTTAATTTCCGCGCGGCAGTGCAAAAAATGTCAGTCTCACTAAGCACGGATGCGACAGCAAATCTCAAGGACTCAAGTGATGTAATCGCAATTCCAATTTTGCGCGCTGGACTTGGATTGCTTTCTGGTTTTCTTGAAGCTGCGACTGCCGCTGAAGTGGTTTTCCTCGGAATTCGCCGCGATGAAGAAACTTTAATTCCGGAAACCTACATGGAGCGAGTTCCGCGAGATCTTTCAAAACAAAAAGTTTTTGTACTAGAACCAATGCTTGCAACTGGTGGTTCACTCGTTGATGCGCTTAACTTACTTTTCGAACGTGGTGCAAATTCGGTGACACTAATTTGTTTATTGGTCGCACCAGAAGGTATTGCCAGATTGGAAAAGGAATTTCCAGATAAAGAAATCAATTTGTATTGCGCCAAAATCGATGAGGGTTTGGATGAAGTTGGTTTCATCGTTCCTGGCATCGGTGATGCAGGCGATCGCTTGTTTGGTAAATCATAGAGTTCAAATAAAAAGAGCCCGGATTTCTCCGGGCTCTTTTTATTTTGACTACAGTGTTTTGAGAGCTGCCACGACTTTGGTGAGAGAGTCTTTCGCATCACCAAATAGCAGAGTGGTTTTAGGGTCAAACAACAATTCATTTTCAATTCCCGCAAAACCTGGACGCATTGAGCGCTTCAAGAAAACAATCTGTTGAGCCTGATCCACATCCAAAATTGGCATGCCGTAGATAGGTGCAGTTTTATCTTCACGGGCTGCTGGATTCACAACGTCGTTTGCACCAACAACTAGTGCAACTTCAGCTGCTGGAAATTCAGGATTGATTTCATCCATTTCTTTTAGTTGCTCGTAAGGAACCTGGGCTTCAGCCATCAATACGTTCATGTGACCAGGCATACGACCAGCAACTGGGTGAATCGCGTAATCAACTTCAATTCCCTTTGCAGTCAAGAGGTCTGCAAGTTCGCGCAATGTTGACTGCGCTTGCGCAACTGCAAGTCCATAACCAGGTACGAAGATAACTTTGCGTGCATAGCCAAGCATGATTGCAATGTCTTGAGGTGAACCGCTCTTAACTGGGCGGGTTTCGGCTGCGCCTGCTC
>JBEBBT010000050.1:0-8073 GCA_041158245.1 Actinomycetota bacterium
GCTCAATTGCTAGTGTTCACCCCTCTCAGGTCCGGGTGGCGGAATAGGCAGACGCGCTAGCTTGAGGTGCTAGTCCCCGCAAGGGGTTAGGGGTTCAAGTCCCCTCTCGGACACGAAACGCTTAAGCACTAGCCCCTAGGCGTGCACGGATAACGAGAGCAATTTAAATGAGCAATGAAGTTCTTATAAAAGCCGAATCTCTGACGAAAATGTATGGTGACTTTGTTGCTGTAGATGGCATCAATTTTCAGGTAGCTAAAGGCGAATCGTTTGGTTTGTTAGGTCCTAACGGAGCCGGAAAATCCACCACTATGCGGATGATTGCATCCACTTTGGAGAGAACTAGTGGCGATCTAAAGATTCTCGGCATGGACCCAAATGAACAGGGTCCGAAAATTCGCGCATACCTTGGTGTAGTACCCCAAACAGATAATTTGGATACCGAGTTAAAGGTTCATGAAAATCTTTATATATACGGCAGATACTTTGGTTTTGGGAAAAAGTACATTTTGAACAAGATTGAAGAATTGCTTGACTTTGCTCAGCTTCAAGACAAACGAGATTCGAAAACAGATGCACTGAGTGGTGGCATGAAACGTCGCCTAACGATTGCGCGCGGGTTGATGAATGAACCAGAAATTTTCCTCCTAGATGAACCAACAACTGGACTTGATCCACAAGCAAGGCATATTTTGTGGGATCGACTTTTTCGGTTGAAAGAGCAGGGGGTAACTCTCGTCATCACCACACACTATATGGATGAGGCGGAACAACTTTGTGATCGCTTAATTGTGATGGACAATGGAAAAATCATGGCCGAAGGAAGTCCAGCAGAATTAATTAGAACTTACAGCTCAAAAGAGGTTCTTGAAGTCAGGTTCGGTTCTGATAAGAATGCTGAGATATCAAAACAAATCTCCGGTCTTGGTGAGCGAATAGAAATTCTTCCGGATCGAATTTTGATTTATTCCCAAGATGGTGAAGCAGAGCTAGTAAAACTAGTAGCCATGGGACACCATCCAATTACGTCCCTAGTTCGGCGAAGTTCTCTCGAAGATGTGTTCTTGAGATTGACGGGCCGGAGTCTTATCGAATGACGGTTATGTCCAAACCTAGAAGTGGCGCTCTTGAATTAGTTGATTTCAAAAAAGTATCGAGATGGGGTGCTTTTTACGTTGCGGAATACCGCATTCGCCATATGCAGAAATGGTGGACTGCAATTCTTGCTTACGGAATCGGTAGTCCAATTCTGTACTTAACTTCTATCGGGCTTGGAATCGGAACTTTGGTTGATGCAAACTTAGGCAGCCAAGGAATAAATGGGGTTTCATATTTGCTATTCCTCGCCCCCGCATTGCTGGCGGGCGCCGCTATTCAGAGCGGAATGGATGAATCAACATTCCCAGTGCTCCAAGGGTTCATCTGGGAAAAAGTCTTCTATGCGATGAATGCAACTGCTTTGACTGGACGACAGATTGCTGTTGGGGTTCAAATAGGCGCACTTGCTAGAACCTTGATATCGGTTTCCCTTTATTGGGTGGTTATGGTGATGTTTGGTGTAGCGAACCTAGCTACATTCTTCACGCTAATTCCTGCTGCTGTTTTTGCTGGTGCTTCGTTTGGTGCATTGATGCTAGCGGTGGCAGCGTATGTCAAAGATGACGATGGGTACTTTGCATTAATCGGGCGCTTTGTAATTGCGCCAATGTTCCTTTTTTCCGGCACTTTCTACCCTCTCAATCTTTTGCCACAAGCATTACAAGTCGTTGGCTGGATATCGCCGTTGTGGCACGCAACAGAGATCGGTCGCCATTTGACTTATGGCACTGGGATGTCAATGCAAATGATGTTAATCCATTTTGGCTACTTATCTGTGTTGTTGGTTGTTGGTATTCATTTCGGTTCTAAACGAATCACAGAGAGACTCGCAAGCTGATGATTTCCAATCTAATAGTTGATTCAGCCGCTGCAATCGCTGAACGCAGAGCGAATAAGCCTGGCTCATCGATCTACTCCGGTCGTTCACGAGTGATAGTTCAACGCGGTTATCTGGCCATGAAATCATCAAACTGGTTCGTGATTATTTCAGGATTTGTGGAGCCTGTTTTCTATTTGTTGTCTTTTGGTTATGGAATAGGCCAATTAATTGGTGGTGTCACTGATGGTAATGGACAGCCAGTCACTTATGCGGCATATATAGCACCTGCACTTTTAGCCACTAGTGCGATGAATGGGGCTATTTATGATGCGACCTGGAATGTGTTTTTCAGAATGCATTTCGGTAAGCAATATCAAGCAACATTAGCTACATCTATGGGGCCGCTGGATTTGGCTCTTGGGGAAATGGCATGGGCGCTATTGCGCGGATTGGTTTATGCAATCGGTTTTATGCTCGTGAGTCTGCCACTAGGTTTAATCATTAGCCCTTGGGCGCTGTTCGCTATCCCCGCTGCATTGTTGATTGCCTTTGGGTTTGCAGCAGTAGGCATGGCCGCAACTTCATATATGAAATCGTTTGCACAGATGAATTGGATAAATTTCTTCTTACTGCCAATGTTTCTTTTTTCTGGAACTTTTTACCCTGTGAGCGTTTTCCCGCAATGGATTCAAACTGTGGTTAATGCTCTGCCATTGGCGCAAGCAGTAACTTTGGTTCGCGGTTTGATGCTTGGAAACATTTCCCTAGAACTTTTGTATCCAGTTCTCTATTTTGTGACGATGGTTGCGATAGGTCTATTTTTTACCACCAAACGACTTACTGCCTTATTCATGCGGTAAAAGTGCGTCGCACCAGTTAATAGGCGTTTGATTTTGATCAATAAGTAGTCTGTTAGCTTCACTGAACGGTTTACTTCCAAAGAATCCTCTATAAGCGGACAGTGGGCTTGGGTGAACTGATTTGATGATCCACGCGTTTGGCATGTAATGCTCTAGTTCCTGAGCACTTTTTCCCCAAAGAATTGCCACTAGTGACTTTTGGCTATCTAGGTAGGTTAGTAGATTCTTTGTGAATTCTTCCCAGCCGATTCCGCAATGGCTATTTGACTCACCCACATTCACGGTAAGCACGCGATTGAGTAATAGGACTCCTGCATCATGCCATCTCGACAAATCAAAATATAAACCTTCTTGACATTTCATGTCAGAAATAAGTTCTCGGCGGATGTTTTCTAAAGATTTTGGGAGTTTCAAACTCTGATTTTCTAATCCAAAAGCTAACCCACAAGCATGTTGAGGATTTGGATAGGGATCTTGTCCAACAATTACCACTTTGATTTTTGACACCGGAAGAGATAAACATCTAAGTACTTTGTTAGGAAGCGGAATTATTCTTTCGGATGAAGAAGTTTTTAATAAAGTGTCTTCAATACTCTTTAATAGCGGCAACTGTGTATTGAGAAATGGCGACCAAGATTTATCGGCGGTCGAAATCCAGTCATCGATCATTTCTAAAGGAGTCTGCCAGCGTGCGCTAATGCAGATCGAACCACACGATCCTGTCCGCCAAACATTTCGCTTCGTACTCGTTCGGATGACGCTTCTGCCACATCTAGCCACACAAGGTCTAGAGCTTCCTGAGATGGTTGGCAGTCACCTGTAACAGCGACAACGTAACTCAATGCCACAGCGTGTTGTCGAGGATCTTGATAACCCGTCACCGTTTGATCAGGAAAATATTCAATTACATCAAAGGGTTGAAGCGATAAAGGAATTCGTGGGAAGGCTACTGGACCGAGATCCTTCAAAATATGACGGTTTACGGCGTCACGAATCTGCTCTCCGTATAGAACACGCCCAGCAATGATGGATCTCGTAATACTTCCGTTTGGCGATACCGTTAGCAACAATCCCACATGAGATATTTTCCCTGTTGCATCAATCCGAACCGGTACAACGTTCACATAAAGTATGGGTAATCGAGACCTGGCTTCTTCCATTTCATTTGGAGACAGCCATTGCGATTTATTACCTAATTCAGCAGTCATGAGGCTTTTCTAACCTTCTGGGCAAGGAATCCTTTGGTGCCACGCTGTTGATATTTACAAGATATTTGCGGACCAACGGGTTCCGCTTGTGGTTTCTCGACGAGTAATCTCGAGGTCGAGCCCAAAAGTCTTTGAGACATTTTGCGAATTTAAAGTGTCTTCGATTAATCCTTTAGCAACGATCTTTCCTTCTTTCAAACACATCAGATGAGTAAATCCCGCAGGTATTTCTTCGACATGATGTGTCACCAATATGCAAACTGGTGCCGTATCAGACTTCGCAAACCTGCTCAACTCACTTATCATCGATTCGCGACCCACAAGGTCTAAACCAGCTGCAGGTTCGTCTAATAACAGGATTTCGGGGTTTGACATCAAAGCGCGAGCTATCAATGCTCTTTTTTTCTCGCCTTCAGAAAGTGTCTTAAAAACTCGGTTGGATAGTTGAAGTATCCCCCACTGATCAAGCAAGCTTTCGGCGCGTGCAATGTCAGCACGTTCATAGTCTTCTCGCCAACTACCTGTCATTGAATATGCAGAGGTTTTAACAACATCAAGCACTGTTTCGTGCTCCGGAAACAAATCCAGCAAACTAGCTGAAGAAAACCCAATTCGTGGCCTAAGTTCAAAAACGTCAACAAGACCTAGATATTCGCCGAACATCTCAACGATGCCAGAGCTAGGAAAAATTAAAGTCTGCAAAATATGCATCAAAGTTGTTTTACCAGCGCCGTTTGGACCAAGGATTACCCAGCGCTCGTCAGCATCAATTTGCCAAGAAATATCCTGAAGAATTTTCTTATCGTTGCGAACAACGTTGACGTCTAACATTTCAACGACTTTAGTCACAAGCGCAAGCCTACTTCTGCGAATCACAAAGGTAGTGTGTGCCCGTGGCCACATCTCTGATGCTCAACATAACTGGGCTAGACAACCCCGGAATTACGTCACGGCTTTTTGCAGCCCTGCCGGATAACATTTCTGTAATAGATGTCGAGCAGGTAGTCGTTAAGGGAATTTTGACCCTTGCTGTTTTAGTCGAATTAGAGCACGAAACTCAGGCCTCACCCGTGGCTGATGTAGTAAGACAAGCACTACGAGATTACGGAATGCAGGTTTCATCAGAAATCACCACTAATGAGGATAACGATCATCCCGCTCAATTGGTCATTACCGTTCTCGGTTCGCCACTTAGTGGATCAGCTTTAGCCAGGATTTCTGAAATTGTTGCGAACAGTGGTGCAAACATCGACCGAATAGAAAGAATTGCTTCTTATCCAGTTACAGCTCTCGAACTCAAAATCTCTCAAGGTGAAATTACTGGTTTGAGGCGCACACTTGCAGCAGCGGGCGCTGAACATGGTTTCGACATTGCAGTGCAAGAAGGTGGTTTACGCCGTCGTGGTCGACAGTTAGTTGTCATGGATGTTGATAGCACTGTTATTCAAGACGAAGTCGTCGAATTACTTGCAAACCATGCTGGTGTTGGTAAAGAGGTAAAGGAAATCACGGACCGAGCGATGGCTGGTGAATTGGACTTTGAATCCTCACTTCGTGAACGAGTTTCCTTGCTAGCAGGATTACCTGAAAATGTATTTGAAAAAGTATTCAGCGAGATTCGACTAACTCCAGGAGCAAAAACCCTTTGTAGAGTTTTGAAATCGCTAGATTTTCACATCGCTCTTGTTTCTGGTGGTTTTCTACAGGTGGTTGAACCACTTGGCGCTTTACTAAATGTTGACCACATTCAAGCCAACAACCTCGAAGTTATTGATGGAAAATTAACCGGAAAGATATTAGGCGAAGTTGTGGACCGGGCAGGAAAAGCAAAAGCCTTACGGAACTTTGCAGAAGATCACAACATCCCCCTTGCTCGCACTATTGCGATTGGAGATGGAGCAAATGACCTTGACATGCTAGATGCTGCAGGGCTGGGAATTGCCTTCAACGCTAAACCAATCGTTCAAAGCGCTGCGGATGCTGCAGTAAATGTTCCGTACTTAGACACTGTTTTGTACATGCTTGGAATCACGCGTGCTGAAATTGAAAAATTTGATGCCGATAGTGGTCTAGAAATCGAGTACAAACCTATTCACCACCATCACAATCACTAATCGTTATCGTCATTTAAATTATCGGCTCTTGGTGCATCTCGGTATAGAGTTTTTGCACTGTCAGCTTGCCATTTTCCTTCGGTTTCAATGTGCCAAATACTTAAAGTTGGAAATTTCATAATCCTTTGACCAGTCAGATAGCTACCTAATAACGCAAGACCGGGGTTGTGACCAACAAAAATTAGATGATCTTTTCCCATTCCTTCCAAGTAATTGAGTAAATCTCCTACCGAAGCTTCATAAATTTGGTCTGTTACAAATTTTTCTACATCTATTCCTAGGCTTCGTTCGATCAATTCCCATGTCTCTTGCGTCCGTACTGCGGCTGAAACATGGACTTCAAATTCATTTATATTTGGTAAATTTTTGAAAAATTCTGCAGCTACAAGGCAATCCTTCTGCCCACTCTCACTCAGGGGTCTTTCAATATCGCCAAAACCTTGGGGCCATTCACTTTTAGCGTGCCTGACCAGAATCAATTCCTTCACTAGCCGGCTACTGCGTGAACTCCGCCATCGCAGTGAACGATTTCACCCGTAGTCTTCGGAAACCAATCGCTCATTAAACCTATACAAGTTCTGGCCGAAGGTTCGGCATCTTTTGTATCCCAACCAATTGGTGCTCTTTCGTTCCAAATTGATTCGATTCGATGAAAGTCAGGGATGCTTTTGGCGGCCATAGAACCTATCGGACCTGCTGCAACAAGATTCACCCTAATTCCCTTTGGTCCCAAATCTCTAGCTAAATAGCGACAGGTGGATTCAAAAGCTGCCTTAGCAACGCCCATCCAGTCATAGATTGGCCAAGCGATAGATGCATCGAAGGTTAAGCCAACAATGCTTGATCCTGGGTGCATTAGAGGTAAGCATGCGACAGAGAGCGACTTCAAAGAATACGCACTTATGTGAAGCGCGACCGACACATCTTCCCAAGGTGTGTTTAGAAAATTCCCACCAAGAGCCGACTGCGGTGCAAAACCTATTGAATGCAAGACGCCATCGATTTGTTTAACATGTGGAGTAAGGCGCTCTACCAAGGTATCCAAATGTTCTTGATTCGATACATCTAGTTCAATAACCGGCGCCTCTTTTGGTAGTTTTTTAGCTACTTTTTGGGTGATCGATAAACCACGTCCAAAACCTGTGACAACGACATTTGCACCTTGTTCTTGTGCAAGTCTTGCCACGTCATAAGCGATTGAACTTTCGGTAATGATTCCTGTAACGAGAATTGTTTTGCCTTCAAGAATTCCCATGCTAACTAGTGCCCCATTCCTAAACCACCATCTACCGGAATAACTGCTCCGGTGATGTAACTTGCTGAATCTGATGCCAAGAATGTTGCAACACCAGCAATCTCTGAAGTTGCCGCGTATCTGCCTAACGGCACGTTAGCAACGATTGATTTTTTCTGTTCATCGGTAAGCACTGCTGTCATATCTGTATCCACAAAACCGGGAGCAATGACGTTAGCGGTTATTCCACGCGCACCGAGTTCACGCGCGATGCTCCTTGCCGCTCCAACTAAGCCAGACTTACTAGCTGAATAATTAACTTGACCAGAACTTCCAAGTAAGCCAACAACAGAGCCGATAAAAATAATTCGACCACGTCGGAGTTTGAGCATGGATTTCGACGCCCGTCTTGCAATTCGAATTGCGCCAAATAAATTTGTGTTGAGAACTACGTCAATGTCTTCGTCAGTCATTCGCATTAATAAAGTGTCTTTTGTGACTCCTGCGTTAGCGATGACAACTTCGGCAGGTCCGAGATCAGCCTCGACTTTGTCGAATGCTGCTTCTACAGATTGGGTGTCTGATACATCGCATTGGATGCCTATTGCCCCATCAGGAGCCTGCCCAGTGCGGCTAAAAACCGCTACCTTGTCGCCAAGTTCTATGAAACTCGAGGCGATGGCAAGTCCGATTCCTCGATTTCCACCAGTTACAACTACTACGCGGCTCAAAATGCCCC
>JBEBBT010000051.1:0-4763 GCA_041158245.1 Actinomycetota bacterium
ATCGCGATGTGATGCTGGTGCAATCTGGGGCTACAGATTCGATTATCAACATAGATATGACCGATCAAATAACCGCTTTTGCGCATAAAACCCCCGCCCATGCGACGGTGAAGAAGATCAACGCCATCATGGAAGCGCGGACCAACTTGAGCCACAATGCAGCACCACTTTTGACCATCGAAGCTCTGATGTGTCGTCTGGCCTGATGCTAAAAAACAAATCTTTACTCACAACCTTTGCAATCTCAATTGCACTGGTCCTGTCAGGATGCGCTTCAAATGTTGCAATCGAAAAACCACTCTCTGATTTAGCAGGGTATGAAAACCAGAAACTCGACTGGGCAACTTGCTACGAAGACTTTGAATGTACCGACCTTCGCGTGCCAATCGATTACGCCGACCTAACAGTTGGCACATTTAAAATCGCAGTTCTTCGCTACAAAGCCCAAGACCCCAAGAACCGCATCGGTTCTCTAATCGTTAACCCCGGCGGCCCTGGTGGATCTGGCGTTGATTACGCCTATAACGCCGAATACGTCTTTGATCCCGATGTTCTAGATCGTTATGACATCGTCGGCTTCGACCCACGCGGAGTAAACCGCAGCGCACCAATTGAATGTTTAACCGATGAAGAAACCGATGCCAATTACGCATCCGATGCCAAGCCCGACACCGAAGTCGAACTCGAACAAGCTTTGGCTGATTCAAAAGAGTTCATCGATAAATGCGAAAACGCCAATGAGTATTTAACCCATTACTCAACCGCAGCAGCTGCCCGCGACATGGACATTCTGCGAGCAGCACTTGGCGATAAGAAACTCAACTATTTCGGAAAGTCCTACGGCACATACCTCGGCACCCTTTACGCACAATTCTTCCCCGACAAAGTCGGCCGCATGATCCTTGATGGCGCACTAGATCCAAATATTTCCATCCTCGAACAAAATATTTCACAAGCAAAAGGTTTCGATGACGCACTCGACGCCTTTTTAGCCGACTGTGCCAAACAAGATGATTGCCCGCTGCCAAAAAATAAACAAGAAGCAACCATAAAGATCATCGCACTCTTTGAAACCGCAGCCCTAAATCCACTGCCACGAAAAACTAAAGTCGAAAACGATGAACGCACCGCAACCGAATCTCTAATCGTTCTCGGCACCGCATCAGCTCTTTACGATGATGTCGACGGTTGGCCAAAACTTCGCACCGCATTCCTTGAAGGCCAACAAGGCTACGGTGACACCTTCTTAGACCTTGCAGACCAATACAGTGGCCGTTCATCAGATGGTTCCTATATGTCCAACGAACTAGATTCCGGTGCCATCATCGACTGCCTTGATTGGCCCGACACCCGCAGCGTTGAACAGACAAAAGCCGATGCCAAGCGTTTCACTGATGCTGCGCCTGTCTTCGGTCCATATCTTGCCTACACAAACATCTCTTGCAAATACTTAACCCCGCCAACCAAAGACAAACTCACCCGATCAACGAACAAAATTACTTCAATAAAAACCGCACCTGTGATCGTTATTGGCACCACCCGCGACCCAGCTACACCATACGAATGGTCTGTTGGCCTTCACCAAATATTCAAAAACTCCAAACTCATTTCCCTCGATGCCGATGGTCACACCGGCCAAGGTCGCGGAAGTGCCTGTGTTGATGAAGCGGTTGACGATTACCTACTTAAGGGCAAAATTCCGAATAAAAACCTCACCTGCTCGCTTTAACCTCACACAAATTTGGTAAAGACCACCCCTTTCTATGGTGCAAAATAACTCCATGCGCTTAGACCATGTCTCTTATGTAACTTCCCATGATCAACTAGCTGACACCGTGCAACGCCTGGGTTCTCGCCTTGGCACAACCTTTGTTGATGGCGGTATCCACCCACGTTTTGGGACACGCAATTTCACAGCACCGCTTCTAGATGGCAAATACATCGAAATTGTCTGCCCACTTGATCACCCAGCAACAGAGCAAACACCTTGGGGCAAAGCTGTTTCAAAGAAAGCACAAGAAGGCGGCGGATGGCTTACCTGGGTATTTAGCACTGAAGACATTGCACCCATCGAAGAAAAGTTCGGTCGCAAAGCAGTCGATGGCCACCGCACACGCCCAGATGGAACAGACCTTAAGTGGAAGCAAATCGGCGTTAAAGAAATTACTGATTCAAGAGAGCTCCCATTCTTTATTCAATGGTTAACCGAAGATCATCCTTCTAAGGATGGATCAACTGTTTCAAAGATCGAAAAAATTGTAATTTCAGATAAAGATCAACTTTCTGATTCTTGGTTCAAGAGTGAAATCCTTGGCGCGCTCGAAGATGTTTCCATCGATTGGGTAGATCCTTCAACCCAAGATGGAGAAACCGGAATAGTTTCCGTTCATTTGAGCACACCAAGCGGCTCAGTTGTCCTGGATTAAGCACCAAATCATAACTCTTAACGAATCATTTAAAACAAGACACTTCAAACCTTTTGAAATATTGCCGTTATCAAATTTGAACTAAAAATGCTTATTCCATTCGTTAAGTATCAACATTTCATCAGGACTTACTACTCCGTATGCGACTAAGGCTTCGTAACAGGCTGAAAGAGCATCTTGTCGATTGAGCCCTGCAATCTGCAAATTAAAAAGTATTTCAATTATCTCCGAAGAACCTATAAAAAGTTCTACTTCATCTTTAAAATCTTTCAAAAGGACATGATCATTTCTATCTTGTCTTACGACCGGATTATGAAAGCTTACGTATTGCTTTTCCTCAATCAGAATTCGCCAAGCGACAAACCCACGCAAAATATCAGTAAGGCGAAAAGTACAAGTACTTGGTAGGTACATAAGTTGGTACACCGATTTATGCCACCAAGTAGTTTGACTGTTTGTGGGACACACTTGACCCGGTTGCAACACAACTGGATTGCGTTCTTTGAAGGTAACTAATTCTCCAAAAACTAATCTATAAATCGCATCAACATCAGGGTCTCCGTTTGCCAAACCTTGCTGTATTGGTGAAATAACCGTTTGCTCTAAATCATAATCATATTCATTACCAAGACTATTTAAATCAAACCCCCGTGGCCACAAATGTTTTTGATTGTAATTTTCTGATTCAATACCAAAAATTGCATAAACATTTAACCATCTGGAGCTAGATTTAAAAGTACTAGCGGTCACCTCCAAATTTCTAGCCTCAAAAGGATTCTTAACTGGGTGGTTATCGTCATCAGTCTCATAAATCCAGTCAGCGTCAGTCGCCTTTGCCCGAAGGTATCCAAAGTTTTTGCGCGCATAGTGTTTAGTGGGAGTTATAGCCGCAAATTGCGGAAAAAGTCTTAACTGACTCTCAATGGAAAGAAAATCGCAGCCGGTGTTTTCCCATGTGGTCGGAGTCTTTATATCTCCAACAACTATAAATTTTGAATTTGCTTCCTCAGAAAATTTGATGAGTTGAAGCATTGAATCGTTTGGGTTGTTTATTGTGGTCATAACACCAGCACACGTATAACCTGTCAATTTACTTGACCTCCCTAACACTCTCTTCGTTAAGAAATTTAGAAAATCCAACCGAAATCCATTCAGGAAGGAGCATATCGTTGGTAGAGATGGCTGGATCCATATACCACTGACGAGGGAATATCGGTGGAGTTTTTAATTCTTTTGCAAGATAAGCTGCCCACCAGCTATAGCTACTATTTGCACCAATAAAACTTTTTGCTAAGGACATCATCTGCAAATTCTCAACTTGACTGTAAGTATCAACTGGGGAAATTATTCTTGCGTCCGGCAATCCAATTTTCTGCAAAGTTTTTTTAGCCTTCTCAAGGTTGTCTGTAAAAATAATGTAATTAGTGGAGCCGCCCAAAGACTTGTTTAACTGAATTGCCCGTTGGTAGTAATCTGAATCTAAAAGTCCATGGAACTCTTCGGCCAGAATTGCAGCTCCAGAAGCACCTCGCCTAATGTGAATCCCCGTGAAATCATCAGGCAAGGATGAAACAAGATCTGTGAATTGTTGAGAGGGTTTTGCTATTGAAAATTCATTTAGAATCTCATTTCGAAATTGATGAAAGTATCTCCAAGACTGAAAGTATCCGTGAAATAATTTTGCTGATACTTTAGTTAAATCTTGATAGCATAAATTATTCTCGTTAAAAAAATACTGATTAGGCAAGCGTTTTGCAACTGAATAAATAGAATGAAAAATTTTTCGTTGACCAAGGAAACTACTGCCAGAATCAGTATCTGGTAAATACTTCAATTTAGTAACATACTCACCTAAACGAAGCGAGTAACCAGGTGCGACTTTGAAATTTACTCTTCGTCCAGTCACTTTAGATAGCGCAATTCCCGTCGACCATTGGAACATTTGATTGCCAAGTTCCCCGTGAATATAGAAAGTAAATGCCATTCGTAGCCTCCTGCTGAAGAGTAACAGACCTGAACAAATCTGAAACAAGTTTTGTCGGTTTAGTAATCTGATCGGAGAGCATAAGAATCAAATCTCTGAATCCATTTCTTTAATTTTTTGACGGACTCTTTCCTTGATCCCCACCTAGTGTCTATCAGTGCTAAGGATTTCTCAACTTCAAAGAACCACGCCCGAAATGACTAGCAGTTTTGATTTAATTCATAAACTTCTCATAGTTAGCCTTATAAATTTTCTGTGCAAGGATCTCAATCCAAATTGAAGGCTATCAACATATCCATTTTTCGATCTCAATTCTTTATACAGATGGGATAAAATTCGCTTTCTATCTCGTT
>JBEBBT010000052.1:0-2867 GCA_041158245.1 Actinomycetota bacterium
CTAAAAGTTCCTGTACAACGCCCACGATGTAATCAAATTCTTCAGTGATAGTTGCGTAACTACTCGGGGGCAACACCCTCAGCGCAACCATATCGTCGGAATAGCGCAACATTTCTTTTGAAGCGATTTCCTTCCATGGCTTACCTAACTTTGCAGCACGTTCGAAAAGCGGGTCATCGATATCTGTGACGTTCTGTATATGTTCTACAGAATATCCAGCATCGAGCCAAACTCTTTTCAACAAATCAAAATTCACGTAAGTAGCGGCGTGCCCCATGTGCGTTGAATCGTAAGGAGTGATCCCGCAAACATAGATTGAGGCCTTGCCGTTCTTAACTGGATCAAATGTTGAATTGGAGGCAACATCTCGGAGCATCGGCACAGATCCGACTCCAGAAATTTCAGGTAGTTCTACCGAGCTCCATACCTTCATAGTGACACAAGACTAACTAACGGCGATAGCCATTTGCTCTTGGACAAACATGCCCTTGCGGTTCTACTGGGAGTTGGCAAAACTGGCACGGTTTTGCGCCAAAGGCCAAAATCCTTTTGGTTCGAGCAACGAATTCACGAGCTTGCCACAAATTGAGTCTCACGCGTAAACAAGTTGGACCATCCAATTCATCGGATTCAACATCTGGGATTTCATCTGAATCCCATTCACCATGTATCTCCAAGGTAATCAAGCTAGTCATTTCATTCCAGGCAAGGCCCATTGATTGGGCAACAAATTCCACATCGATTGGAGTTTCTAAAGGTTCCAAATCCAAGTCGCCAGGATCTGCAATGGGAACTTGAATACCCATTTTTAGTAATTCATCAAGTATTCGATCTAATCCTTGGGCCAAAACGTCGGCTTGTCCGGCGGCTAAAGCAATTGTGGTTAATTTGGTTTCACTCTTTGCTTGAAGGAAGAAATCCCGTTCTTCAGCTATTCCAACAGTTCCAACCACAAATCTCTTAGGTAAATGGAACTCAAAAATTTCACGCATTTACTGCTATTACCCCAGTTGATGCAAGGATCAAGAGAATTACACCCAGCGCAATTCGATAATATCCAAATACGCTAAAAGTGTATTTGGCCAAGAATCTCATTAATCCCGCGATTACAAAAAGTCCTACTGCAAAAGATATTCCAGTAGCCAAAACTATTTGCGCAACCGAGAAGTTGATATCTGTTACGGAATTGTTAAGCGCAGAATTCAATTCGTACAAACCAGATGCAAAAACTGCTGGAACTGCAAGTAGAAATGCATATCTGGTGGCGACCCTCCGCTCCAAGCCAATTGCTATACCTGCAGAGATTGTTGCTCCCGAACGTGAAACACCAGGAATTAAAGCCAAAGTCTGACCAATTCCCATGAACAGTCCAGCACCAATCGTCATTTTCGATTTTCGTGGAAATGCAAACCTTTCAACAGCTATTAAAACCACTCCAAACACAATAAGAGCCGTAGCAACTACCCAAACCGTTCTGACGTCTGATTCGATGAAATCCTTGAGAATGAAACCCACTATTCCGATTGGCAAACTTCCGATTACCAAAGCCCAAGCGAGAATTCCGTCTTGTGATTTGCGTAAAGCTGAGTCTGAAATTGATTTGATTAACACCCCAATCAAATGTGAAATGTCACGCCAGAAATAGATTAAGACGGCTGTTTCAGTACCAAGTTGAACTACAGCAGTGAATGCAGCGCCAGGGTCGCCCCAGCCAAAGATTTGTGAGACTAGAAAAATATGAGCGGTTGACGATATTGGTAGAAATTCAGTTAATCCCTGGATCAGACCTAGGACTACTGCAATGAACCATTCACTCACTGAATAAATCTAGTGAATGCACTCATAGTTACCTAACATATTGGACTACCCGCCGTAGGGTTGGAACGTGAAAAACAGAGTGATTTCTAATTGTGGGCTCTTAGTAAGCGAAATTGGGCTTGGCACAATGACTTGGGGCCGGGATACTGATGAATACGAAGCTCGTGAGCAATTTGATTTATTCACTCAAGCAGGCGGAACTTTTATAGATACAGCCGATGTCTATTGCGATGGCCAAGCTGAGATTTTGCTCGGTCAATTTCTTGCAGAATCAGATTCAGTCAATCGAGAAGACTTGGTTATTGCAACTAAAGGTGGTCGGATTCGAAATGAAGAAAGATCAGTAAATAACAGCCTTTCTCATCTGAGAAAATCTATCGATTCATCTCTACAACGCCTGAACCTGGACTTCGTTGATATTTACTTTTTACACGCACACGATGATTTAACTCCGCTTGCAGCAATTGCCGAAAACATTTCCTACTTAATTGATTCTGATAAGACTCGTTTTGTCGCTGTGTCCAATTTCAAGTCATGGCAAATTGCGTATCTTGCAAGTGAGATAAAAAGTTCGAGATTTATTGCAAGCCAGAATGAATACTCCTTGATTCAACGTGATGCCGAACGAGAATTGTTTGATTCACTCGCCCATTTCAATATGGGATTCTTTGCATGGTCCCCACTGGGCCGAGGAATACTCACCGGCAAATACCGAAACAGCATCCCAGCAGATAGCCGAGCTGCTTCACCTCACCTTGGCCAATTTGTTAGAGGTCTACTTACCGATTCAAATCAAAAGACCGTTGAAGCCTTGACTACGGCAGCCAGTGGCTTAGGTTGTACGGCACTTGAACTCGCACTACTTTGGGTGTTGCAGAGTTCTCATGTAACTTCTGCTATCACTGGTGCACGAAATGCTGCGCAATTGCGCACCATATTGCATGCATTAAATTCGGAATTACCGTTGCAGATTTATGATGCCCTTAACGAAGTTTCAGGCCGCTAAGCATTTCTTAAGAATCTATCCATAACGCGCACACCGAACCTCA
>JBEBBT010000053.1:0-4161 GCA_041158245.1 Actinomycetota bacterium
GATTCTTGTTTTGACCGCTCTTGGTTTTGTACTTACCAATTTGCTTGGCTTTGAATCCATTGAATGAAGTTACTTGGTACCCATCGCGAACTGCATCTAATTTAGGCTTCAACAGATTCAAAACGGCACCTAATCGCTTTCCAGCAATTTTCTTTAGCACTGATTTCGGAGATTTCTTCGATCCTTTTTCAAAAATAGATGTGAAGCCATTTACCTTTATTGAAGTGCAAGGGCTGTTCGAAATTGTTTTTGCTAGAGCTTTGATTTTCTTCTTTGATTTAGCATCTAGTTTGAAGTTCCCTTTTTTGAAATAGAAGGTAGCGAATTTCTTGACACTGCATGCGCCATTTGGAATTGCAGCGCGAAGGATGGGCATTCCGTCATTTACGTTTTTCATGACAGCCCAAACATTTGAAAAATTCCAGCCCTTAGCCGCGAAGTTAGCGGTATTTTTCATTTGTATGGCATCTAAGTAAGTGACTTCATTTGCTTGCTCTTCGGTGGAATCCGCGCTTGAGTTTTGGATTAAAGTTGGAAAAGCCTGACCATTTGAGCCCATTCCAATTAAGTCCATGTCGCCAGCATTTGCAGCTACAGAAACGTAAACATGGCTAATCGTCAAACTGTCGCTGTATCCAGCAAGGTTTCCTTTAAGCCCAGGAGAATCGACGGTTCCGACGAAATACGAATCTGAAACGGTGGAGGTGTAAGCGCGACCGAAAGCACCTCCAACTGCACCTAAACCAATTACGCTTGATTTAGAAAAGACTTTGGAGAGTGTGGAATCAGATAGGTAGCCAGCAAACCCACCAATTTCTTCACCAGTTGCTGTCACGTCTACTTCAGCGGAGACACCCGTCAAAGTGCTTTCATTTATGTAACCACTCGCTCCACCGACAAAGTTTTCGCCAGTAACGCTTCCTATGGCTGAGACATTTGATATGTCGCATTTAATGGTGTCCCCGGAAATTCCACCAACGTATGTCCAACCTGAGTTATTATCTGGATCATCTAAAGTGGTGATAGCTACATCAACTTTTCCATTAGTGATTGTTGAATTTACCTCGTTAAATCCGTTGCTAAAGTCAAAGTAACCTGAGCAATAACCAGTTATTCCTCCAAGGTATTTAGTTCCAGTGATAGTCCCAGAAAACGTTACGTTTGAAATCACACCTTGTTGATTTGCGGAAATTCCGCCGATTCTTTCACCACCAGACAAGTTACCGCTGACTGTTGCATTTGAAATACTGCTATCAGTGCCGAAGTATCCAAGAACTCCACCCGCTCCACCGTAGCCAAGAACATCTCCATGATGCGTAACGTTTGTTATCGAGGTTGTTCCTGCGTACCCCACAACTCCACCTGCAGACATAAAGGCTTCTACATCTAAAACCTTAACAAAGCCAGTGTGGTGAAGGTTTGAAAATGTGCTGTCACTTGCATAGCCAATAACGCCTCCACTTGTTCCATATTCGGAAGTTAAATCGGCTGTAACTTCCGCATTTGTCACAGATGAGCCGCTTGTGGAGTAACCGACAGCTCCTCCAGTATTTGAAAAAGTACTTATGTTGTACAGGTCAGCATTAACTTTAAGATTAGAAGCGGAACTGCCCGTCAAATAACCAACGATTCCACCTGTATTCATTGAATCGGCTGAAATATCACCGTTTTCGGTTAATGTAGAAAATTCAAGATTGCTCAATGTCGAATTGTCTGAATAGCCAACGACACCACCAGTTGCTATTGCTGAGGAAGTAACAGTGAGGTCTGCAATAACTTTGATGTTGTCTATTACTGAATCTTGCGCCAAACCCGTGACCATTCCAACAGAGCTGAAACTCTCAGTATTTGTAATCGTCCCAGAAATTTCCAGATTCTTAACCGAGCCTTCAGTAACTCTTTCAAATAAGCCAGAAGAAGTTTCCGATAGATCAATACCTGTTATCGAGTTATTGGCTCCGTCGTACTGTCCATGAAAATCAGGCAATCCGCTCCACAAAAGGTATGAACCCATGTTTATGTCTTGGGTTTGTGCAAACCAGTAATCCTCACTCGCGCAAGCACTGATGTATATAAGTTGAGCTGGGTTTGAGATTTGGAATGGAGAACCTTCTGCACCTGTTCCGCCAGCAAACAATTCTGAAGGACAACTGGTAGCGCTAGCCGGAGTTGCAGTCAAAGTTGTGGCAGATAAGACAGTCGCGAGCGCAATCGTCGCTAAGCGCACAAGCGCACCATTTCGAATTCGCATTTTTACCTCACTCAATAGGTTCCCAAGTCTAGGTAGCCATAATTGATAGGCCATATTTGCCATGGAACTAAACTCCCCACTTAAGCAGGAGAGGGCTGGCGATGATTGTTGCTGAAAATCTGATCAAGACTTACAAAAAAGGAAGTGTTCGCGCACTAGACGGGCTCAGCCTTGAGGTCGCGGAAGGCACAGTTCTGGGTGTACTGGGACCGAATGGGGCAGGTAAAACCACAGCTGTGCGCGTTCTTTCCACACTCCTAACTCCAGATTCTGGTCACGCAACAGTCGCTGGAATTGATGTGGTTAAGCATCCAGATCAAGTGCGCAAAATCATCGGACTCTCAGGGCAATACGCAGCGGTTGATGAGACCTTGACCGGCTGGGATAACTTGGTGATGTTTGGCCGCCTCTATCACCTTGGCAAAAAACAAGCCGAAGCCAGAGCAACTGAACTACTTGAACAATTTCGTTTAACAGATGCGGCGAAACGCCCAATCAACACTTTCTCAGGCGGTATGCGTCGTCGCTTGGACCTATCTGCGGCACTGATTGTGAAACCAAAAGTTTTATTCCTTGATGAGCCAACAACCGGCCTCGATCCGCGTGGACGTTTGGACATGTGGGGTGTGATTCAAGAATTAGTTGGAGGTGGCACAACCTTGTTATTGACAACTCAATATCTTGAAGAAGCAGATCAACTTGCAGATGAAATCGTTGTAGTGGATCAAGGCAAAGTGATTGCAAAAGGAACTAGCTTGGAACTGAAGAATCAAGTTGGTGGCAATCGCCTAGAGGTATCGGTTCATTCTGTTGATACGCAGAAAGCTGCTGCCGAACTCAAATCAATGTCTGCCGCTGATCCAGTCGTCGACGAAGCACTCGGACATGTTTCGATACCAGCTGCGAATGGAGCTTCGGAATTGACCGAAGCAATCCGTAAATTTGACTCGGCTGGAATTCAGATTTTGGACATTGCTTTGAAGCGTCCATCTCTTGATGACGTATTTCTGTCTTTAACTGGCCATGTTGCCGAAGCTGAAGTGGAGGCCAAATAATGAGTGCGATTAAAGATGGTTTAGTAATTGCGAAAAGACAATTACTTCAACTTGCAAGAGTTCCAGAAGTTTTGATTTTTTCAACTATCCAACCAGTGATGTTTGTTTTGCTATTCCGATTCGTTTTCGGTGGCTCTATCAATACCCCAGGCACTGATTACATTCAATTTTTGATGCCAGGTATTTTCGTGCAGACGGTGACCTTCACATTGGCTGGAACTGCAGTTGGTCTTGCGGAAGACATGACAAAAGGTTTGATTGATCGATTCCGTTCGTTGCCAATTTCGCGTGTGGCAGTGGTGCTCGGGCGAACTCTTGGTGACGCTGCGCTAAACATTGTGGTTTTAGTTGTGATGGGACTTGCAGGACTTGCAGTTGGCTGGAGACCCGATAGTGGCACATTGAATGTTGCCGCTGGATTTGGATTACTTCTCATCTACGGATACGCAATGTCTTGGCTCGGAGTTTTAGTTGGTCTATCAGTTCGTGATTCACGTGCCGCAAACGGCTCAATCTTCGTGCTGGTTTTCCCACTGACTTTCTTGTCTAACGCATTTGCTCCAACTACAAACATGCCAACCGTTTTGCAGTATTTCGCAGAATGGAATCCGGTTTCAACTATGGTTGCTGCAACCCGCGAGCTTTTTGGGGTGCCGGTGCAATTCGGTGTGACTGCTGATTCATGGATCAGCCAGAACCCACTCCAAATGTCGGTGATTTACATGTTGCTGATCATGTTGGTCTTTATCCCGTTGAGTGTTCGCAAGTATGTTCGCGCTTCTGCGAAGTAGCTAATAGACAAGTCGCCTTAAGAGAATGAAACCAATTGAAAAACCAGCGGTAATTGCAGCCATT
>JBEBBT010000054.1:0-4190 GCA_041158245.1 Actinomycetota bacterium
ATCCAGAAGTGCTGCTACTTGATGAGCCAACTCGTGGTTTGGATTCGCATGGTAAGTCCGAGCTGATTGATTTATTGAAAAAATGCAGCGCCGCAAATCAAACCGTGATTTTGGCAACTCATGATGTTGAGTTAGTCGCTGAAATCGCACATCAAGTAGTCGTACTTAGCGACGGGGCAGTTGTCGCAAGTGGTCAGACCTCGGAAATTCTTACGAATTCAAATGCATTCTCGCCAATTACCGCCAGGGCACTTGCGCCAGCAAGCTGGCTGTCTGTAAGTGATGTAAGAACTGCTTTAGGTAGCTAGTTTTGTTTAGGTCAAACTTCTTATTAGCGATTAGTTTTATCGCAGGAAGTTTTGCATTGGGTTGGCCGATATTCGCAAGTTCGGAATCAATTGAAACTTGGCAGCAGTATTCAGGCCCAACTCTTTCCCTAATACTTTTGCCAATTGCGCTGGCATTAATCGCAAGTGATTTGCTCAGCCATCAGCTCAATACTCGCACTCTCGCATTAGTTGGAATACTCACCGCTCTCGCAGTAGCGGTGCGCCCGCTTGGTGCGGGAGTTGCCGGGATAGAACCCATGTGGGCAGTTTTCATCATTGCAGGTAGAGCCCTAGGTGCTCATATTGGATTTGTACTTGGAATTACTGCAATGCTGACAAGCGGTTTTGTGACTGGCGCGATTGGTCCTTGGCTTCCCTATCAAATGCTCCTCGCAGCGATGATTGGAGCCGGTGCAGGATTACTCCCAAAGTTCTCGGGTAAATCAGAAGTTGCAATGCTAACCGCCTATTCGGCAGTTACCGCATTTTTACTTGGATGGTTTTTAAACCTTTGGTTTTGGCCAAATACCTCCGGGCTTCAAGCCGGTTTGGGATTCAACCCGCTTGATAATCCAGTTGAGCGAATCTCGGCGTGGATTAATTTTTCTCTGATTTCAAGTGCAGGTTTCGATATCCCTCGCAGCCTGCTAACTGCAACCCTAGTTGCCCTAAGTGCGAACCAATTACTTAAAGTAATTCGCAGATTTACAAGACAAGTTCAGGTAATCCATTCCGTTGAGCAATAGGGTGCGCAATAGTGTCCCTGTGAGCACAAGCGTCGTAAATCAAAGTGAAGATTCGAGCAGTATCGAATCAGTACGCATTGGTCTGCGAACTTCCCATGCGGCCACGGCCGTTGTACTCGTAACATTGTTGGCGGCTTTGGGATTTAGTGCGTTTAGAAATGCAGACGCGAGAGATCGTGAAACCCAGTACCTAGTAAGTGTTGAAGAAACTGCTTCCTCAATACTTACAACACAAAGAAATACTCAAAAATTTATTGAGCTCTACGATGACTTGTATCTAGGTCAAGAAGTTTCAACAACCACAAAAGGTTTGGCTGCCAATATCCTGTTTCAGATTGATAACTTCGATCAAAAGGACGAAATTGCAGCTGATGTTGTATCAAACGAATTTCGCAATGCACTTGGAGTGCTTTCTGGAACGATAGAAGGAACGTTCAGATACGACCCGCTTGGCCAAGGAGCAAGAGCTGTCGTATTGCGTGAGTCGAGAAATTGGTTAGCCGACTACCAATCCCGAGCAGTGGCTCAAGTGCGCATCTTGGCTGAAGTCCGAGCCACTAACGAGAGAAATCAAGCAATTCTGCTTTTCATGTGTCTAGCGCTCTCAGTTTGGTTGTTGTCCTGGATTTCATTCAGCGTAGCGCAGGCCTATCAACGTTCTCGCGCAATTATTTCTTCAGAGCGGGCGAAGGTAGAAAGTGCTCGTGCCGCCCTCCAACATGCAACCGATCAACTATCGCATCAAGCTCGACATGATGCGCTCACAAATTTGCCAAACCGAACTACTCTCAAGGACAAGATCACAGAACTTCTTAACACGGCTCCTGGAAATAAAGTCGTGGTCTTTTTCTGCGACTTGGACAGATTTAAAGTTGTAAATGATTCGCTTGGTCATGTCACTGGAGATGAAATCTTGGCAGAGGCTGCAGGTCGAATAGCAAAGACTGTGGGTGAAGAAGATTTCGTGGCTCGTTTTGGTGGCGATGAATTCGTTGTTGTATCTACGCAAGTCGAGGATCGCGAAGCTGGATTGAGAATAGCTGAGCGACTAACTCGTGCCCTTTCTAAACCCTTCAATGTCGAAGGTAAGGAAATTTACATTGGTGTGAGTATTGGAATCGCCACCTCTAATCCTGATTCAAATGCAAATCAATTGCTGCGAAATGCAGATATTGCAATGTATCGCGCAAAAGCTCAAAGTAATTCAAACGTAAAACATTTTGAAGAGTTGGGCGACACATTCAGCCGCCGATTGGATACAGAGAACGCTTTGCGAAAAGCGATCACGAATAATGAACTTTTACTTCATTGGCAACCAATCGTTAATCTGAAAAATAGTCAGGTTCACACCTTGGAAGCTTTGGTTCGCTGGCGCCGTGGTGAAGATATTTTGTTGATGCCTAAAGACTTTATGGCAATCGCAGAAGACACTGGGCTAATCGTGGATCTTGGTCGCTGGGTTATCCGCGAAGCTTGTGCCGCAGGTGCATTAACGGAAGACAGAAGTGTTTCAGTTAACGTGTCTGCAAGCCAATTACGTGACGTGAGATTCGTGGAAGATTTAAGAGATATTTTGGCCGAAACCGCACTTCCTCCGGAACGTTTAATCATTGAAGTGACAGAGCACACCGTGATTGATCCCGCCATCGTGAACCAGCCACTCAAACGAGTTCGAGAACTTGGTTGCAAGATTGCGCTAGATGATTTTGGGACTGGCTACTCGTCACTTGGTTTGCTAAATCAGTTGCCAGTAGACATTGTGAAACTCGATCGCACATTTACAAAAGACCTTGCAGATAGTGATGCAAAGCAAGCAATCGTTAAAGCATTAGTCCAATTAACTAATGCACTGAACATGATGTTGGTAGTTGAAGGTGTGGAATCCGACGCACAAAGAAAAACTCTTCGTAGCCTAGGTGTGCTGCATGGACAGGGGTATTGGTTTGGTGAACCTGAGCCTGGTCGACTTGCGAAATTTATTGGTTCGCGTATCAACTAACTTTAATTTGTTTTAGGTTGCACAAACGGCAACTTAACAACTTCAACCTTAAGCCTTCTTCCGCGAACATCCAATTCAAGTTGATCGCCAATCTTTATTTTTGGATCCACTAAGGCCAAAGCAATTCCATTTTTCAATGTTGGAGAAAAAGTTCCGCTCGTTGTGACTCCAACAACTTCTTCGCCTGCTAAAACATTCATGTCCGCTCGTGGAATTCCCCGCTCAAGTGCACTTAATGCAACTCTCTTACGTTTAGCGCCAGCCGCCTTTACAGCTAGAACATTTTCCCGACCTTGAAATTTCGGCTTGTCGAATGCAACTGCCCAACTCAATCCGGCTTCTACAGGGTTTATCTCTTGCGTAATCTCATGGCCATGAAGCGCGTAACCCATTTCGAGACGTAAGGTGTCGCGAGCTGCTAGACCAATTGGTAAAGCGCCAAATGAAATTAATTCGTTCCACACATCTAAAAGGATTCCATTCGGCGCAATAATTTCAAAACCTGTTTCACCGGTATAACCACTGCGGCAAAAAACAACTTCTTTGCCTTTGAGGTTAACCAAAACTGCACTCATGTAGTCAGAAATTTCAGGTAGACCAATTGAAGCGACAGCATCAACAGATTTAGGGCCTTGCACCGCAATAATGCCCATGTTGTCATGATGGTTTTTGAGCGTGATTTCTTGCGGCTTAAAGGTTTCTAATACCGCAAAAACATCGCTGGCATTTGAAGCGTTCGGAACAATCCACACCAATTCGCTGGTGAATCGATAAACAAGCAGGTCATCGATTACTCCACCAAAGCCATTTAACAACATCGAATACTGGGCTTTCCCGTCAGCCAAATTTTCCAAGTCGTTTGTCAGAATGGTGTTTAGCCACGTGACTGCACCAGTGCCACGTATTTCGAGTTTGCCCATATGGCTTACATCGAATATGCCAACTTCATTTCGAACTGCCTCGTGCTCGAGCACTACCCCGCTGTATTCAATAGGCATATCCCACCCGCCAAAGTCTGCAGTCTTAGCGCCTTGGGCTTTGTGCCATTCATAAAGTGGAGTTTGTTTCAAATTAGCAGTCATAAGCCTAAAGTAGTCAGTAACAACACATCTTTAA
>JBEBBT010000055.1:0-4831 GCA_041158245.1 Actinomycetota bacterium
AGTTTCGATATTCCTCTGCGCTGTGAAAATTGCGACCAAATGCAGAATTCAAAAGTTTTGCCAATTTTTCAAACTCTTCATCCGTGTCCCCAACGTTTCTCAAGATGTAGCCATCTGGCAACGGTAAAAGTTCCTTAGGACTTGTCAGAACTTGATGCCGTCGATTTTGTCTTTCGCTTGTGGGTTTGAATCCACGGCTGGTTAACAGTTGTTGCCGAATTGAATCATTTTCGTTGCACCATACTTCAATCCACTTTTTACCATCTAATTCTTGTGCCAAGTTTTCGATAGCCCAGTCGATCAATATTTCTTGAGCTTTTGAATCTTCAGGGTTAGCTTGCAGATAAGCACCACCATCGTATTCCGGAATTACTACTGCGCGTAATGTTGAATCGTCATTCAGCAAAATAGCGACTTCTTTAGCGATTTTCTGCCGAGCCTCAATCATTTCTAAATCATTTAGATGGAAGATTTTCCCTTCCCATCGTCTTGGCTCCCAGTTGTAAAGTCTTTCAAGCTTCGAGTTGGAATCGAGAAGGAATTGTCGGATTTCCATAATGTCCGAAAGGGATTGGCAGGTTTTTATCTGCATAGTCCTATTTTGCACTAGTAGGGGTGCATCTTTACTCCTAAAATGAAGGTATGAGTATTCATATTGCCGCAAAACCTGGGGAAATCGCCAAAACTGTTTTGATGCCGGGAGACCCTTTGCGAGCAAAGTGGATTGCCGAAAATTTCTTACAAGATGCATTCATGTATTCATCAGTGCGAAATATGTATGGCTTCACAGGTACCTACAAAGGAAAACCTTTGTCAGTGCAAGGCCATGGTATGGGTATGCCATCGATGTCGATCTACGCACATGAGCTTTTCAATGACTACGGAGTTGAAACTGCCATCCGAGTAGGAACTTGCGGCGGAATGAAAGGTGTAAATATCCGTGATGTAGTGATCGCAATGTCGGCTTCAACTGACTCAAACATAAATCGCAAAGCTACTGGAATTGATTTTGCACCAAATGCAAATTACGACCTGCTTGAGACTGCAGTGAAAGTAGCGCGTGAAAAAGGTATTTCACACCATGTTGGTGGAGTTGCAACTGTAGATAGTTTTTATGAAGAATCTAATATGGCACCACTTCTAGAAAGTTATGGAGTTCTGGCCGTAGAAATGGAAACAAGTGCGCTCTACACGTTAGCTCTGCGCTTTGGACGTCGAGCGCTATCACTTTTAACGGTCAGCGATATGTTGGCTGGTGGAGAAATTTCTACCAGCGAAGAACGAGAAACAGGGTTTAAGTCAATGATTGAAATCGCACTGGAAGTAGCTTCAGCCTGATGCGAAAATTCATCATTGCGCTCATAGCACTAGTGCTTAGTTCATATTCAATATCTGGTTCAGCGGCAACTGCATCAACTTCTTTCATCAAAATAAATGAAGTTGACTGCAACAACGAATGGGTTGAAATTATCAATACCGGATCTTTAGCCATAAATGTCAAAAATTTTGAGTTGAGATTAGTAGACACTGATGGCACGATTTTGAAAAACTCATTCACGTTGCCGGCATCGAAAATTCAACCGGGAAAATTTAAAACCTACACTGAAGCGCAATTGGGATTTGCAATTGGCTGTGGCGACAAATCTTTCATCTTGAAGGATGCAACCAGCAAGGAATTGGATCGGGTGGCCATTCCTAATTTGCTTGATGATGTTTCATGGAGTCGTTTTAGTTCGGGATGGGCTGGAGGTCAACCAACTCAAAATGTTACAAACCGAAAACTGCCCGCAAATTCTCCAATTGATCAAGCCGCTTGGATATTTGATGAGATGCAATCTTTTAGAATTAATTTGAGTATCGATCAAAACAACTTGGACGCTCTGGTACAAAATCCTAAGGAATACGTTCCAGCAACCTTTCGTTTTAGAGATGCGCAAGATAATTTGTTACCAACTAGTGGCGCATTGGCTGTGGGTGTGAGAACTAAAGGTTCAGTCGGCTCTACTGGTGGGGGTCAGGTAAATATAGAAAATGGAAAAATCGGTCTAAAGATTAAATTCAATTGGAGTGTGCCAGGACAGGAATTCCTCGGCCTTAAGCGCTTAACTCTAAACAACATGATGCAGGACCAGTCAATGGTTCGAGATGTGCTTTCATACCGTTTATTTACTGACATGGGATTGGTTGCTCCTCGCACTGGTTTTGCATGGGTATATATCAACTCCGGATCTGGATTTGAATACAAAGGCCTGTACCTCAATTTAGAGTCGTATGACGAAATCATGATGGCGCGTTGGCGTACATCAATGCAACACATGTTTGATGCTATGTGGGCACCGAGTTGGAATAGATTCTCAAAAGCTTGCACCGGGACGTGGTTTGCGCCAGACATTCGAGTTGACGACTATCGGTGCAATTTTGAGGTGGATCGTGGAGACCCAGAAAATGTTGAAGACTTAGGAGCATTGGCCGACGCGCTTGATAAACAAGAGTCCTTGAGTTCCGAAGCCAAAAAGATTGTAAATGTTTCACAAATTGGAAAATTCTTTGCCGTTGAAAAATACATAAGCCATTGGGATGGGCAGTCAGGCTCGCCTGAATGGACACCAAATAACTATCGAATCTTTACCGATAAAAATAACAAAGTTGAATTGTTGCCATGGGGTACAGATGGAACTTGGTATCAATTTGAAAATTTAAATCAGTGGGCGCCGAGCGGCCAAGTAGATGGTTATGAACCTTTCTACTCAGCACAAAGCAAGCTATTCATGCAATGTATCGCAGATGATCAATGTAATTCTGAATATCTAAAGGCTTTACAAACAATTGCAGAAATAGCTCAGTATCAAGATTTGGCTAATGAGCTTTTTGATGCCCACACTGAAGCCAGAGCAGCGGATACAGTTCGCTGGAGCGACGAACTTTCATCAGCTTGGGAGTTATCGAAAACTCTAGAATTTATTGGCAACCGAGATGACATGGCGATGGATTACGTGAAAGATGTTGCAACGGGTGAAATTCGTTGGCAGCCGGTTAATAAAACTATAAAAGTTGGTAGCAAACTTACGTCTGCACATTTGAACGCTTATTCTGATGTTTTAGGTTCTTTCAAATATAGCCAAAAAATCGGTAAGGCCTTGAAGAAAGGAACTTACTCAATCAAGGTCACATTCACTCCAGAAAACCTTGATGACTGGTCAGTGCAGCAAAAAATCGTGAAATTCACAGTTAAATAGAAAAAAGATAAGCTGAAAGTGGTTGAATAGTTCTATGGCTGAGAAAAAAGATAAGGGTGACAAGCCCGTCGATCCAAAAGCCGCGTTTTTAGAGGCATTGGAAAAGAAGAAAAATCGCGGAGCAACTCCACATGGTGGAACTAATGAGTCTGGAAAAACTGGACCAACTAAATCAGGTCCAGACGCTGCCCGTCGTATGTTTCAACGTCGCAGCGGTAATTCCTAAGATTTCTTGCGCTTAACTTTCTTCAATGTCTCAGTTGAAGGTGCATCAAATCCGAGTCTGATGCTGGCTATACGCAGCGCGGCTACCAAACTGATTGTGAGCAATTCAAGAATCTCTCTATTGACGTACGGATAGAGGCTTGCCAAAAATGTAGCGCCTACAAATGCAGCTGTTGCGAACCACGGCCCATCAGCACGAAGCACAACTGGCTGATTTCCAACCATTAAATCCACAATGGTTCCGCCTCCGATTGCGGTGATGAGTCCAATCAAAACACTTGGGCCGAAAGGGAAACCGTAGATAAGAGCTTTTTCGGTTCCGATAACTACCCAGAGACCCAATGCGGTGCCATCGAGAATTGGCCCCAGCAAACTGTTATTTACGAGTTTTCGGGCTACTGGCAATCCAAAGATTGAACCAGCTACAGCAACTGGGATGTACCAAACGTCATGCATTGCAACAATTTCAACCTGCATAAATATGTCGCGAAGAATTCCGCCACCTAGTGCCATGACCACACCAATGAGCATTACACCTACGAGTGAAGTTTTCTTTTGGGCTGCAACAGCAGCACCGAAAATGCCACCAATGGCAATTGCTGCAAGGTCAAGTGCAGTAGGGAGTTGGGTAATCATCAGTTTTAGTCTTGGAAGCGATTAATCAGTTTCCAAGTTGCAGGAAGCAGATTTGCGGCAATCGCAATCTTGATTAGATCTCCAATAATGAATGGGGTTAATCCCCAAGCAATGACTTGTGCCCATTCGGCATTGGTGACAAACTGCAGATTAACCAAGCCGAAGGAATAAATGATCACATTACCTGCAAACATTGTTGCAGTTGTACCAATGATTGATTTCGATAGACCGCGTTCTGAGAGTTTTCCAACTGCAAAACTTGCAATTATGAATCCAATAACGTAACCAAAACTTGCCATTTGAAAAACCTGAGTGCCAACAATGTGTGACCCATCTGCTTGCGGTGTTAAAACAGGTAGACCAGCGACTGCGAGAACTAGATAAAGCACAGATGCAGAAACCGACCGCCAAGTACCAAGTGCGCTAGCGGTCAGCAAAACCGCCAGGGTCTGTCCTGTCAACGGTACTGGGGTGAATGGCAGAGGGATCGAAACCTGGGCCATTGCGGAGATAAATGCCGTACCAGTGAATACCGCCACAAGATTCTTTACCCATGTCATAGATATGGATTCGATGAGGACACGTGGGTTTGCAGTGGTGGTAGACATTTTTCTCACTTTCAAATCAGGGTGGAATTGTGCCAAACCTTCTATTCAAGGTTAGCCAAAAACGGTTACTCCAGCGTCAACTAGGCTCGGCCACATGCAGGAATCAACTCGAGAAATTACCAAAAT
>JBEBBT010000056.1:0-10238 GCA_041158245.1 Actinomycetota bacterium
GAAAAACATGAGTCACCAGCCACCGAAGCCGCAGCAAATTCAATTGTTTTGGATTTTGCATCAGAAAAATCTGTTGTTTCAACCCGTTTTGCAACTAGCACCCTGGCTTTGCTTAGAGCACACATTGGTCAAGACCTGACGAAAGCTGCTGAACAAGCAAAAGCAATGCTCAATGAATCCGTAGAGCAATACGCAGCTGCTGAGCAGATCTCCTTTCTGGGAACGGGCTGGTCTATCGCAATGGCGAGTGAAGCAGCCTTAAAGACTCGTGAAACCGCACAGTTTTGGGCGGAAACACATCCAGCAATGGATTACCGTCACGGACCTATTTCAATTGCCCAACCTGGCCGCGTTGTTTGGTGCTTTGGAACCCCGCCTGAGAATCTGCAAAAAGATGTCGAGGCGACTGGTGCATTTTTCGAAACCCGTGACATCGATCCGATGGCACATCTCGTGCTAGCTCATCGCACCGCCGCTGCATTGGCACGCAAACGAAACGTTAATCCAGACCAACCGCGACACCTTTCGCGTTCGGTTGTTCTATCCTGAACTCATGACTTCAATCCGCGCAGCGAAAATCGTTACTCCTGAAAGAGTAATTGAAAATGGAGTTTTGACTTTTAACACTTCTGGTTTGATTACCGAGATTTCAAGTGATGCTTCTATTGCTGCAGATGTAACGACTGATGGTGTTTTGATCCCCGGATTCGTTGACATCCATTGTCACGGTGGTGGTGGATATTCTTTTGACGATGTTGCAAATGCGAAGTCAGCATCGGATTTTCATTTAAAGCATGGCACTACCTCGGTTATTGCAAGTTTGGTCAGTGCACCAGTCGATAAACAAATCAATCTAATTTCAGAGCTTTCACAATTAGTTTCTAGAAGTGAAATTGCTGGGGTTCATCTAGAAGGACCATTTCTCTCAAAAGCGAAATGTGGTGCTCAAAACCCAGCTGTATTAACTGCTCCGGATTTAGAGTCCGTCGCGCGGCTACTTGAAGCTTCTAATGGCGCAATGCGGATGATCACAATCGCGCCTGAACTTGAAAATGCTATTCCGGCCATTAAAGAATTTGTTACGCAAGGTGTCACCGTTGCACTTGGGCACTCTGATGCGACTTCTGATTTAGCAATTGCGGGTGCAGAGGCAGGCGCAACTGTTGTGACTCATTTATTTAATGCAATGCGATCACTTCACCATCGAGATAGCGGTTTGGCGGATGTTGCTCTTACTGATTCAAGACTTTATGTAGAAGTAATCACTGATGGTAAACATGTTGGAGATTTGAGTATTGCGCTTGCTCACACTGCAAAACAGCGTCAATTCATCGCAGTAACAGATGCGATTTCAGCTGCTGGGATGCCTGATGGTGAATACAACTTGGGTGGATTGAGTGTCACTTGTGCTGATGATGTCGCAGTAGTGGCAGGCACAACCACACTTGCAGGAAGTACTTTGAATATGGAACGTGTATTTCACCGTTTAACAAATATTTATGGTTTTGATCTGATAGAAGCTAGCTGGGCCACAGCAACCGCACCAGCAAACGCTATAGGTTTGAAAGAAGTTGGCTCACTTGAAGTGGGCAAACAAGCAAACTTCATTATCTGGGATAACCAAGTAAGTTCCGTATACAAGAATGGCAACTTAGTTCACAAGAACTAAGTTGCCATCTCTAGTTTATTTAAGTTAACCCTTAACGCCGGTCAACGTTACGCCTTCAACGAATACCTTCTGGGCGAAGAAGAAGACGATAATCAAAGGAAGCATAAAGAGCACAGATGCTGCCATCGTCGTATTCATATTTGTCGCGTGCTCGTTTCCGAACTGCGTCAAACCAATACCAAGTGTCCAAAGTTCTGGATCTGCTGATAGGTAAATCTTTGCACCAAAGAAGTCATTCCACTGACCAATGAATGTGAAGATTGCAATTGCGTAGATTGCAGGTTTTGCAAGTGGAACGATGATTCGCATCATCAATTGCCATTCACTGCAACCATCTACTCGACCTGCGTCAGTTAGCTCTGAAGGAATACTCACAAAGAACTGCCGCAGTAGGAAGATCGAAAACGCTCCAGCAAAGAAGTTTGGCACAATCAAAGGAAGGTTAGATGGAATCCAACCAAACTTTGCGAATGTGACGTAGATCGGAATCATTGTTACTTGTCCTGGCAACATCATTGTTCCCAAGATAAAGATGAAGACCGTTTGGCGACCTTTCCAATGAAGATGCGAAAGCGCATAAGCAGGAGGAACGTTCGCTATCACTGCGCCCACCACGCTTAAACCTGCAATTACAAATGTATTCCAGGTCCATTTCAAAAATGGAACGGTTGTGAATACTTCGGTGTAGTTTGCAAAGTTAAATGGATCTGGCCACAGAGTTCTTAGCAATGCTTGGTCACGACTCATGAGCGAAACAACAATTACCAAATAGAACGGGAAAATGAACATAGCAGCAAGTGTGAATAGTCCTGCATGATTTGCAATTCCGTACAACATTCTGCGAAGTCGGTTTTGTTGCTTTGCCTTGCGGGACTGAATTTCTGTCTCTTGCGACATTACGTATGTATCAGTGATCATTTAAACATCGTTCCATTTGGATAGTGAACCCAACGCTTTTGAGTTACCAACATCAAGACTGTTGCAATCATTGTTACGAACAGCAGGAACCAAGACAACGCAGCTGCGTAGCCCATGTCATATTGCTGGAATGCTGTTTCGTAAATATGAGTTGCATAGAAATACATCGACTTGGTGTAGTCACCATTAATCGTAAGACCAGTTGCAATGTATGCCTGCGTGAAATACTGGAAACTTCCAATCACGCCGGTGACCGCAGAGAAGAAAATCACTGGAGTCATCAGCGGCAAAGTCACATAGCGGAACTGTTGGAATCCGTTTGCACCTTCGAGGCTTGCAGCTTCGTAAAGTGACTTATCGATGTCCAACAAACCAGCTAAGAAGATAATCATGGTGTCACCAATGCCCCACAGACCCATGATGATCAAAGACCACTTAGAGAGCCCTGGATTGTCAAACCACATTGGTGGGTTCTTCATAGAGATCAAACCAAGTTTTTCTAAGAAAAGATTAAGTACACCGAAATATGGTTGGAATAGCCAAGCAAAAATCAATGTACCCGCAACCACTGGAACCATCGAAGGTAGGAAGTAAATGGTGCGGTAGATGTTTCGCGTCTTACCAGCTTTAGTTAATAGGTAGGCACTAAACATCGCAAAAGCGATACGAATTGGAATACTCGTAGCAGAAATCCACATAGTGTTGTAGAAAGCTTTCCAGAACAAATCGTCATGGAAGAACATTCTTTGGTAGTTATCAATTCCCAACCATTTAGGTGGATTGATCATGTCCCAGTAAGTGAATGACTGGTAAAAACTTGCAATCATTGGGTATGCGGTGAAAAGGAAAAATCCTGCGGTCCACGGCAACATACACATGAAAATAAATGTTTTTGGAGTTGAGACTCCATGTTTAGGTGCAGGAACAGCCGCCCCCTGCTTGCGCAGAGGGCGGACTGTTTTTCCTGAAGGAAAGGACATTGCTACCGGTTATCTCATACCAGGTAGAGCATTGACCTTATCTGCTGCTTGCTTCAAACCTGCTTTGAGATTTGAAACACCGATGCCTTGCAGATCGTTTGCTTGCCAAGCGTTGAACAACTCAACTAGGTAATCAACCTCGAGGTGTTCGCCAGCATTCAACAATCTGTGGTAGCCAGATTTCGGATGGCTAGTAATGCGGTAGAAAGGCAACATCCAAGCTGGACGTGTAACGCCAGCATCTGGTTGGCGAAGTGCATTCAAGCTTGGAACAGCTCCGAATGTATTTGCCCAGTCGCGTGAAACTTTAAGTTCAGTTGTAAGTTCTTTTAGAACTGTCCAAGCATCACGCATGTTGTCTGTGCCTTTTGAAATACCCATTGCGTTGCTACCTACAACACCGCGACCGTAGTCAGTGTCGTGGATTGCATCAGCAACTGGCATTGGAGCGGCTTTGAAGTTTACGTCTGGTGTATTGCAGTCGTAAGCATTCCAGTCTGGGTTGCAGAACAATGTTCCAAGCCAGTCAGCGTGATTCAACATTGCGATACGACCGGTGTTGAAGTCGTTATCTGAAGACCACCATGCACCTGCTTGTGCCATGAATGCTTGTAGACGGTTTGAACCCTTTTCGAAGTTTCCGCCACCGTAAACGTCAGCAATGAAGTTACGTTGCCACTTGAATGCTTTTTCCCAAGCTGGATCAGTAACGAATGCAGACTTGTTCTTTGAGTTAAAGAATTCTGCACCGAACTGTGCTGCTAGGAATTGAGCAGTCATGTCGTTGTCCATGTATGTTGCCCATGGAACATAACCTGCTTTGATGATGTTGCCGTTACGGATAACAGTCAACTTCTGTGAAGCAGACTTCAATTCGCTTAGAGTTTCTGGAGCACGCTTGATGCCTGCATCCTTAAACAAATCTTTGTTGTAGTAGAAACCAAAAACTTCAGAGCTAAATGGCATTGCACAAGTCACGCCTTTTGACTTGGTGCCGCTGATAGCTGCTGGGGTGAAGGTTTTCTTCATGTCAACGCCGTTAGCGCCGTTGATGTACTTGTTTAGGTTTACCCAAGCACCGGTTCCACAGAACCAACCCACGTTTCCAGCGCCATTTGCCATGGAGATGTCTGGGCCATTGCCTGCGTTAATTGCTGCAAGTGAAACTTCCATGTCCTTACCGCCGACAACGGTGACAGTTAGACCTGGGTGCTTCTTTTCAATGCGCTGAGCAGCAGCATTGATCAATTTGTAGTGTGCACGTGTTGGACCTTGTGGCATCCAGACCACAATTTCACGGTTTGCAGCTTGTGCCACGTTGGCACTAACTAGACCAGATGCAAGCAAGGCTGCTGCAAATAATCCAGCAAGAAGGCTTTTCTTCTTCATACTTTCCTCTCTCCAGGCTCATAGGCACTTTGACTACGCCATTGTGTTGGTGACCCTATTTGCCTTGTGTTAGGGTAACTTACACTACAGAAATTGAGTGTCAATAGTGCTTGGAGGGGTTCGTGCGTACTGAAACCAAGTTGTTATCAAGTGCCCTCGCAGTAGCACTGATTCTGGGAATAAGTGCAGGTCAGCCTGGGGCTGCCACAGCTCGAGTGCCACAGATTTCGCCAAAGATTGCTGCACTGGGTTTAACTGGCAAACTTTTTTATCACCGGTATGGCGAATATGGTGACTGGGCCTCAAAGTTATTTGAACTAGATCTGGCTACTGGCCGCCTCGTGCGAATAGATAAGGAATGGAGCAGCGCCAAATCACCACTCAATGCTCATCCAAATGCTGCAGGAACCGCAATTACATTTATGGGAACAGCAACTGGTCTTGAAGAGAATGAATGGGATGTCTTTGTATCCCAGTGGAACGGCACTGCTTGGGCAGATCCGATCAACTTAACTGGACCCAATGGTAAACGTGATGAGGATCCAAAGTTCTCGCCAAATGGTCACACGATTACATATAAAGAAAATGGTGTACTCGCAACCATCGAAATGGACGGCACGAATAAACAAATGTTGACTGAAGGCAAACCGGAATCTTCAATGCCATTTTTTACTTCTGATGGTCTGGGTTTACTTTTTGAACGCGATGGTTCTATTTGGCTGCGCAATCAAGATGGTAGCGAAAGAAAACTTTGGAAAAAGAAATTAACCAGTGCTTACTACCCAATAAACGTGAATCGTGACCGATTCTTATTCACCGAAGTTCAAACCAGCAGGCACGACCGCCTGATGTTTGGCTTCTACAACGGAAATAAAGCAACACCACTATTTTTCGGAAGCAACGATTGCGATAACTCAGACGCATACCCATATAAACAAGCAAAACGCTTTGTTTTTTATGTAAGTACTTGTCCAATTCCGTTTAAAGCTTTATACCGCGGTGGTTACAACATCATGCTTGCTGACCGAAAACTCAAAAAGGTCTACAGTGTTGATGCATTCAACACTAGAGTTAATTCAGACCTTTTGGAGCTTGGACCTGCTTGGTCTGCAAATGCACCAATGCCACAGTAAGGAAAGTTGATGTCACAAACAACAGTTTTTATCGGCGACAGTGTTACCGATTGCGGTCGCCTAAATCTCCCGCCATACGGTGATGGTTATGTTCGTGACATTGTTAATAGTGGAAAACTTGTTGACGAAGTGATCAATGTTGGAACAAGCGGACATCGTCTTGTGGATTTAATTGCAAGGTGGGATGAAGATGTGCTTGCTCACAATCCAACAAGAGTCTCAATTGCAATTGGCATTAACGACACATGGCGCCGATACGACGACAATGATCCAACCAGTGTTGAGGATTTTGAACGCAATTACGACGAAGTCTTAGCAAAGACCAAAGCGGCTTGCAATCCTGAATTTGTTTTATGTGAACCTTTCCTTCTTCATGTGCGCCCAGAAATGGAAATCTGGCGTGAAGATCTAAATCCAAAAATTGAAGTCGTTCATAAACTCGCAAATAAATATGATGCAAAACTTGTTCCCTTTGATGAATATCTAAACAGCTTGATAGGCAAGCACACAATTGAAGAACTGGCTGATGATGGAATCCATCCTTCAGTGCTTGGACATCAATTGATGGCAAATCTTTGGTTGTTAAGAGTTTTAGACTAGTTTTCTATTTCTATGGTTAGTCCACAAACTGGGGACAAAGTAATCTCGAGCGAATAATTATTTTGCCTAGTCTTAGCCCGTGAGTGGAGCAGTTGAAAGTCCGAACTTTGTAATCATTGAAGACCATCCGATAGTGCGCTCAGCTATTGAGAGCCGACTCATTTCAAAGTATCCAAAAGCCAAAATTCTTTATTCTGGACAATCGATTTCTGATGCAATTTCTGAACTAAAAGAGACTTCGGCAAATTGCGTCATTCTCGATCTTGATTTGGGCGATGGTCGTTCGCCAATTCAAAACACAATTGATCTCGTTGAATGTGGTCTACCTATATTGGTAGTCAGCGCTCTAGCTGACCCGGCAATTGTTAGAAGTTCGCTAATTGCTGGCGCGCTGGGCTTTGTTTCAAAAAACGCTGAGCCAGAAGAATTCCTTGAATGCGTTGATCTAACTCTAAAGGGCGAGCAATCAACATCAAGAGATCTTGCAGCGATTTTGTATCAGGATGGACTTTCAGTGAAACTATCCGAGCGAGAACGAGAAGCCATGGTGCTCTATGCATCAGGACTAAAACTTGAAGCTGTTGCGCGCAAAATGAATGTAAAAATTGGCACAGCCAGTGAATATATAAAACGGGTACGTGAGAAATATTCCAAAGCCGGAAATCCGGTTTCAACCAAGACAGATTTATACAAGCAAGCGGTTCAAGAAGGTCTACTACCTTGAAAAACTACTCCTACATTGATTCACCGGAGATGGCTAGTGTAGGTAGCGCAACCCGAATAATTGCTTTGATTATTTCTGGAATGTATGTAATTGCTTACAACTTAATCTTTCTTTTTTACACTCCAGACAAAAATGTATTGCAGATTTTTGGAGTTCTCTTTTCGTATCTCTTAATTGCCATTGCATTTACTTTTCATAAAAGGAATCCGGCTCCGCTTTTTGCACTGATTGCACTTCAGATAATGAGTTTAAATTTGACCATCTATGGGCCAAATCAGGACATAAGCGCCACTTCGTCAACAGCCATATTTTTATCAGTCGCTTTCGGCATAACGACTTTAAACAAAAAATGGATTCCGGCATGGATAGCTCTAAACGCTATCCATTTAACCTATTTAGTCATAAAAATTGGTATCCCGACAAATTTCTTTGGTACCGAATTACCACTTCGAACCTTCTCTGTAATTCAGTTGCTTGTGGTTGCAGTTTGGTTTTATTTTTCTTGGTTTAGACAACTCGAGTTTGTTAAAGCTCGCGACGCACTCAATCGACGGTTAGCTGATAGCCGTGAATCCGCGATGGAACTTCAAGAACGCACTCGTAAATGGCGCGAATTGTTAGTTCATACTCATGAAACTGTGTTGAATGACATCAGGTCGGTAATTGATTCAAAGGACATCAATTTTGATGATCTGAAGAAGCAGATTCTTGCTCGAAAGAAGCGAACCCCTCGGACTCAATCGACTGAAGCAAATTTCTCCGATTTGATGGCTGAAGTTCAAGAGTATGTGGCCATTCAAGTCGATTTAAACATTTCTGGTGCTGGAACCGAGATTCCACACAATGTTTATGTTGCACTTCGATCAGTAATTGTTGAAATCTCACGTAACTTTGAACGTCACGCTAATGCCACCAAAATCACTTCCAAAGCATCTTTGGTTTATGGAATTCTACGAATTGAACTATTTCACAATGGAAAAGATTCGACCACTAATTTTGAGACTGGAATTGGGCAGGGAATCGTTATCCGAGAAACTTTGGACGAAATTAATGCCAAACTCTTTCGAAGAATTAGCGGGGTTGAGCTCTCAGTTGCTTTAAATATGCGGCAACCGACTTCTAGAACACTTGGTTCAACGGATTTAGGTCGAATTTCAGTCTCCGCAGTTTCAATAGGAAATGCGGTTGGTGGAATTCTCTATTCAGTATCGCTTCTACAACACGCAGGTTTGGCCGAAAGATTAGCTGGTGCATGCACGGTTTTAATGACTGTTTTTGCTGCTTTTGTAAACTGGAAACGTGTTCCAGTAAATCGAAATTACATTATTGCCATTTCAGCAATTTCGATCGTGCAAGCAATTACCTCTTTTAACGCTATTAGCCAAACCAACTCAATTGATTTGCTTGCGATTAACAGTGTGTTGGCAGGCTTTGCCTTGATTTCCACAATTTCGTGGGTGGACTCTGCAAAACTTTGGGTGGCCGGAATTCCTTGGCTTTTGGGTCTAATTGCGTTTAGAACTCAGATAGATCAAGAAACTTCGGGTACTGCGATTGCTTCTTTGAATACTGGTTTTGGACTTCCAGCTTTTGCGGCAGCAGCTGTTTTTGGCATCATTCGCGGCAATCAAAGGCTCAAGGAATCTGAAGACTTGAGCGAATTGGAAATCAAAGAACGAGTTGCTGCATCAGCAGTCGCAGACTTAGCGCGTGAACTCGATGGCGCAATAAATGATGCAACCAAAATTCTTCTTGATATCGCAAAAGAGAAAAAAGTTTCAATTGCAAATAGAAACAGCCTGAGAAGAACTGACAGTTTGATTAGAGCGATTATTCAAGTAGATCCTAAGACCTCTGGAGGTTTTTCGAAAGCAGCCTTAGAAATAGTTAGGCATGCATCTTCAGTTGGAACGCAAATAAAAGTTTTGATGATTCGTGATCAAGGATTGTTGCTAGATATTCCAGAGGAACTGCTTGAGGACCTAAAAGAAGTTATTGGTTTAGCTCGGGATAACAAGTCAGTCATTCAAGTGTTAGCTAATTCGGACTCCAGCATATTAATTCTTAAAATCTCAAATAGCACTGCAAATCGGGCTAATCTCAAGAAGCTGCAGAAACACACATCGGATGCGGTAGAAGTGAGAATTGAAAAAGCCGAAGATGAAAAGATTATTTTTGTTGAGCAAATTCGAGTTGGTTAGTTCTTTTTCTTTTCCATGTGAATGAAACGACCCGGCCAACGAGGATCATTCTTGAAAATCTTCCGTCGATAGTTGAGACCACCCCAAGCGTCCTCATCAATGATGATCCAGTTCTTTCCAACCTTGTCCACGTAGCCCACGTGACCAGAACCAGAACCAAATTCACCACTATTCCAATGTGCGATTGCTCCAACTGATGGCTTTTGATTAACTTTGAAGCCACGGCGTTTGAAGTAATCGTCCCATACGGTTGCGTTGCCATTGAATGGTCCGAATTTCTTAGGAGCACCATCGCGAATCATTCTGAATGCGACGTAGTTGGTGCAGTTATGACCGGTTAGCTGGCGCCAGTAGGCCTTGTTTGGGTTGTATCCAAGATTTCCGTCACACTTCCAGCGAGAAGAACTGCACAGCACATTGTTTTCGGCAGCAACTGGCGAGGTTCCAAATGAACTTAAAGCTAAAGTGACCATGAAAGCCACCAAGATTGATCCGAGTCTTTGCCTGCGCATCCGGCGGAAAATAGGCGGGACCTAGCCCATTTGGCTAGTCCGAATGGGCTAAAAATCACCTTAAATCGGACATTTATGCGTAAAAATCGGGCTCATATTTTGGAATACCTCG
>JBEBBT010000057.1:0-4472 GCA_041158245.1 Actinomycetota bacterium
CCGGATGAAAATCTTCCAGAACAAACAGAGAACAACTATCCTGCGGGAACAGTAGCGATGGCAAATAGTGGTCCTGGAACAAACGGAAGCCAATTCTTTATTGTTTACGACGACACGACACTCGGTGCAAATTACACAATTTTCGGTAAGGTAATTAAAGGCCTAGATATCGTGCAAGATATTGCAGAACTAGGCGCAAGTACCGGAACCGATGGTCCACCAAATCAACCAATTGGAATTAATTCTTCTAGATACACCGTAGAGAAGGATTATTCCCAGACGCCAGGCAAGTCTTCCGCGTCTCCAACCAGTAGCAAGGGATAACAATGACTACCAATACACAATATGGCCGAGCAACCGATGACGGCACAGTTTTTGTTAAGACCTCTGCTGGTGAAACTCAAATTGGTCAATACACAATTGGGACACCAGAAGAAGCACTTGCGTTTTACGTAAATAAATACGAATCATTGGTGGCTGAAGTAAATCTTGCGCTTAGCCGTTTGCAAGCTGGTAAAGGCAGCCCAGAAGGTGCGCTAGAACTTGCCGCAAAACTTGATGCTCAAGTTGCAAGCCCATCAGTAGTTGGAGATCTTTCAGCCTTTCCATCAATGGCCGCAAAGCTTCGCGAACTTGGAGAAGTTAAGGCAGCCGAGAAAGCGGCTGCGAAGGCAGCAGCCCGTGAAGCGGCACTAGTCAAGCGCATCGCTATTGCAGATGAAGCAGAGCAACTAGCAAATTCGAATGCTTGGAAGGCTACTCAAGAACGATTCGCAGTTCTACTTGAAGAATGGAAAAAACTTCCACGCGGAGAACGTGAAACTGAACAAGTGCAATGGAAGCGCTTCAGTTCTGCTCGCCAGTCTTTCGATAAAGCTCGTCGAACACATTTTGCAGAACTAACTAAAGCAACTGCTGCTTCAAAAGCTATCAAGAATGAGATTATCGCTGAGGCAACTGAACTTGCGAAATCAACCGACTGGAATGTCACCTCAAATAAATTTAAAGCCCTGATGGATCGTTGGCGCAATGCTCCACGCGGAAACAAAAAGGATGATGACGCGCTTTGGAACAAGTTCCGGTCTATTCAACAGGAATTTTTCGACGCTCGGTCAGCCGCTCTTTCAGTTAGAGACGAGGCTTTGGGTGGCAATCTAAAGTTGAAATTGGATTTATTAGTTGAGGCTGAAGCAATACTCCCAGTCACAGATTTAGCAGCCGCTAAGAAAGCATTCAAGTCTGTCTTAGATCGCTGGACAAAAATTGGTCACGTTCCTCGTGCTGACATCCAAACCGTTGAAGGCCGCTTGCGCAAAGTGGAGAACGCGATTAAAGAAATCGAACAGGAAGAATGGCGTAAGAACGATCCGAGCCGTAAAGCGTTTGCAGCCACAACTGCAAGCAAGTTCCAAGATTCGGTAGATCAGATTCAAGCGGCTCTCGAAAAGGCAAGAGCAAACGGCTCAAAAGATGTAGCAAAGCTGGAAGCGCAATTGGTTAACGCTAAAGCGATGCTTGAAGCTGCAATGAAGCACGCTTAAACGCGATAGCAATCGTAGACACCATCGATTTGTCTAACGGATTGAAGGACCGTGCCCAGATGGCGCGGGTCAGACATCTCAAATGTAAATCGAGATAAAGCAACTCGGTCACGAGTTGTCGTCACAGATGCGCTAAGAATGTTTACGTGTTGATCACTTAAAGTCTTCGTGACGTCTGACAAAAGCCGAGCGCGGTCTAACGCTTCTACTTGGATATTTACCAAATAAACACTGTTATGACGTGGTTGCCAAATTACTTCGACTAATCGGTCTTTCTCAATAGCAAGAGCTTGGATGTTGTTGCAGTCTTTGCGATGGACACTAACGCCACTACCCCGAGTTACATAACCAACAATGGAATCACCAGGCACAGGTGTGCAACACCTGGCCAACTTCACCATCACATCGTCAGCGCCTTGAACCAATACGCCAGGATCTCCTTGCGGTAATCCCTTATTTGTGCGCACTTTTGTCGGAATGATTGCTTCTGACAGATCTTCAAGGACTCCTTCTTCTCCGCCAAGGCTCGCAAGAAGTTTTTGAATGATTGAAGCAGCCGAAATTTTATTTTCACCAACTGCCGCATACAGGTCATCAACATCTGTGTATCGCAAGTCGAGAGCAAGTGAAGACATTGCTTGTGGGGTCATTAAACGTTGTAGAGGAAGTCCTTGTTTGCGCATTCCTCGAATGATCGCTTCTTTACCCTGCTCCTCGGCGTCTTCACGACGTTCTTTGGTGAACCAGCCCTTAATTTTCGCGCGTGCTCGCGAGCTTTGAACAAAATTTAGCCAGTCTCGGCTAGGAGCTGCGGAATCAGCTTTAGATGTGAAAATTTCAATCACATCGCCGTTACTAAGTGTTGATTCAAGCGGTACGAGTTTTCCGTTGACTTTTGCTCCAACGCAATGGTGGCCAATCTCTGTGTGAACCGCATATGCGAAATCAACCGGGGTTGAGCCGATCGGCAGACCCATGACATCGCCCTTAGGGGTAAATACATAAACTTCTTTTGAGGCTAAGTCATATCGCAAAGAATCTAAAAATTCATCCGGATCTTCAGCTTCTCGCTGCCAATCCAATAGTTGGCGCAACCAACCTAGATCATCTGTGTTCTTGTTGTCAGCACCCTGTTTATATCTCCAATGTGCTGCAATTCCATATTCTGCCTGCTTATGCATTTCATGGGTTCGAATCTGAAATTCGACTGGACGACCTTGGGGTCCAATAACTGTAGTGTGTAAAGATTGATACATCGTGAATTTAGGCATTGCTATGTAGTCTTTGAATCTGCCAGGTACTGGATTCCATTTTGCGTGGATTCGGCCAAGCACTGAATAACAATCACCAACACTGTCCACCAAGATTCGAATTCCAATTAAATCGTAGATGTCATCCAAATCTCTTCCGCGCACAATCATTTTTTGATACACCGAATAAAAATGTTTCGGTCGACCTGAGACTGTCGCTGTAATTCCTCCGCCTTGTAGATCTTTTCTAATCTCGGATAGTACGGTTTCTAATTCAATTTGCCGTTCTGGAGCTTTTTGCTCTACCAGCCGAACAATTTCTTCATACCTTTTGGGATATAGAAATTTGAAGCTTAAATCTTCCAACTCAAACTTGATGGTGTTCATACCAAGCCGGTGTGCAAGTGGTGCGAAAATTTCAAGAGTTTCGCGGGCTTTAATTTCTTGTTTTGACGAATCTAGAGCTCCAAGAGTTCGCATGTTGTGCAATCGGTCGGCAAGCTTGATTACCAATACGCGGATATCGCGAGCCATCGCAACGACCATTTTGCGAACTGTTTCGGCGGCACTCGCCTGCCCATACTTAACTTTGTCGAGCTTGGTTACGCCATCTACTAGATGGGCCACTTCTGCACCAAAGTCATTAGTTAATTCTTCTAGCGTGTATTCGGTATCTTCTACTGTGTCATGAAGGAGTGAAGCGACAAGAGTTGGAGCTGTCATTCCTAAGTCAGCCAGGATGAAAGTAACTGCTAACGGATGGGTGATGTACGGCTCGCCACTTTTTCGGTATTGAAAGCGATGGTAGTAGGCAGCCCGATCAAAAGCTCTCTCCAACAGGGCAACGTCAGTCTTTGGGTGAAATCCTTGAACAGTTTCCACAATTTGATTGAATTCGTCAGCCAGACTTGTCACGACGGCCGGATAATTCGAAACCGGATTGGAATTCAGCGCAACGCTACGTGTGGCTTGGTCATCCCGTGACACGCTGCACCTCCTCTATCAAACCCTAAGCATAAATGGTGCGTAAAGTGTGAATTGGATATTGAGAAATTTTTTCAGCCCCATTTAAAAAGTCGAGGGTCAAAATGAATCCAAAACCAACTACTTCGGCTCCACCGCTTTCAATTAGTTGGGCGGCAGCTCTAGCCGTTCCACCGGTAGCAAGGACATCATCGATTATTAAAACTCGAGTACCGGGTTTTACGTCTTCTTGGTGGACTTGCAAAGTGGCGGTTCCATATTCAAGAGCATAAGTTGCACTGTGAACTATGCCTGGGAGCTTGCCAGCTTTTCGTAAAGCGATGAAACCAACACCTAGTTCTCGTGCAACTGCCGCCCCAACGATAAATCCGCGCGCTTCCATGCCCGCAACAACATCAATGTTTTGGTTGGCAAAGGGGGCGGCTAATTCCTGCGAAATTTCCCGCAGCCCTTCGGCATCAGCAAGAACACCTGTTAAATCTTGAAAACTTACGCCCTGCGAAGGCCAGTCAGGGATTACCCGAATTAGGCGATCTAGAGCACTCATGTTTATCGTTTGCTTCGCGACTTACGACGAGGTTGATTTCTAGGTCCGGTTTCAAAAACCGTTGATTCCGCTTCTGGACTTGCATTAAATGAGTTTGCAACAACTGAAGCAGCTTTGTTGGTAGCGCGTTTTGCTAACGCCTTCATCTCT
>JBEBBT010000058.1:0-5096 GCA_041158245.1 Actinomycetota bacterium
TCTGCAAACTCCACTGCGATGTTTACACATAAAGACATCAAACTTGAAAGCCAGCGTTCGCTCAAGATTGGAAGTGCTCGTTTTTGATGGAGGGCTTGAACTGTAAGCAACGCCCAATCGAAATCATTTTGTTTGCGCAAATCATGCAGGCAACTTGCACATAGCGAATTGACAGCACCAAGGATTGGTCCGATTGCCATTCGCCGACTGTGCACAGTGATCGGCACCACAATTGCACCAGGATATGAATTTTCAAGTTCAACAAAGTCATGGCTCTCATTCATCGCGAAAACCAGTCTGGGGGAGTTGATTGGTCTTGTGCACTGCGACCACTTTTGATTCACAAAATCATTCGCAATCAAATCTCTTGGCACTTCTTCGGCACGAATCCGTTGTGAGTTCATCGGCCGCCATCCCACACTCAGTTGCACTTCGCTGAGCGCGTTCACCAGTGCAAATGCTGCTTGCCCGGAACCTTCAATTAAAACTCTGAGTGCTTGCCGCTTGGTGATTAGTTTGTGCGCGGATATTCCGATGAGTCTGGCATCACAGCGCAGATTGGTAGCTAGGTGCGGTGATTTTCCACTCAAAGGAACATTCTCAACACTAAACACATGCCCCGCATCAATCAGCTCACTCAATAATGCACGCAGCCATGAGTGCGCTAACCCCATGGCGCTTCCAGTTAGAAGTAAGTCGTCTAGATTTCGACTGCCATCTAAAAGCCCAATCCAAGTTGAGATCTCTTGCTGATGGGAGGAAATCAATATTGGTTTGGAATTCTTGGAATCTGTGAAGCCAATTACGAGTTCACCGTTACTTTTCCAAGCACGAGGGCAGGAGGGGTCGAATTTGAGCCGCTCAAAGGGGGCTGCGGGGGAATTGCTCATAGAAGGCAGATTTGTCGCTAACCCTCACAAAAACCTCTCGTTGCGCTCATTTTTCGCTCAAAATGCCAAAATTATTCGGACATTTGGGATTTTTAGTGTGTGGCGTTGATGCAAAGAAGGGGTGTTTCGGGCTACTTTGAGCCTGCTCAGAAATCCTGACGCAGGCGCTACCCATGCGGTGGTCTGCCAATTGAAGTTGGAGGAACAGTGGCTGAAACCGTTCAAACTACTGCTCGCTGCATGAAGTGCAAGAAAGACACCCCAGTTATTACTCTCGATGTAGAAGTAAATGAAAAGGGTCGTCGTCAAGGTCGCGGTCTATGCCCAGTGTGTGGCACCAAGGTCTTCAAGTTTCTTCCAAAGGCTTAATGCAACGTGGCTTTAGGGTCAGGTCCGAATGGATCTGGCCCTTTAGTCTTTATTCAGCAGTTCGCTTTTCAACATAAAGTGCGGGATTTGTCAGGTCATCTCGATCTGGCAAGAAGTCCAAGTGTGACCAGACAGAATCTGATTCGATTCGATTCGCGTGAATGTACTTCCAAAAAACTGTGGCATCACGAATCATGCGTGGGCGAAGCTCAAGTCCAACCAAATTAGAAAAAGTTTTTTCAGCTGGCCCACCACTTGCCCGGCGGCGATTCATAGTTTCAATTAAACGACCGGCATTCTCTAAACGATGCTCGATCACCAATTCTGAAGTGAAGCTAACCCAGCCCTCAATCACTGCCAGCATGTACTCCAAATGATTCAACGCTTTTTGTTGTGCTTCTGTAGTCGCCGGTTCAAAAACCCCAGCCGCCATTAGTTCCTGCATTGACTGCGGATCACTTGGATCAACATTTTCCATAACTTCGCGAATGCGATTCTTATCAACGCTAATTCCCGCGGCATAACGTGCAATTGTGTCTACCAGTTCTTTACCGACCCAAGGCTGTGCAGAATACAAACGGCAAAGCGCAGCTTCGCGAACCGCACACATCATCATTACTTCTGAAACTGGCAACTCATAATCTTTTGCAAATTGAGTGATGTAGTTCGGCAACAAACTTGGGGTGTTGTTTGGAGCAAGCGGTAGGGAAATGTCGCTCGCGCCCAACATCTCGGTAGAAAGTTCGGCTAAACCTTGACCGATTTGCATACCGGTTGAAACCGCAGCCATTTTCTTGGCCATTGAAAGCATAGGTTGCAACATTTGTTGCATCTCGGCTGGAACTTCTTCACTGCCAACTAAACCTTGCATATCTGTAGAGATTGAAGACATTGTTTCAGCAAGACCTTTTGCAACTGGCTCAATTAATGGTCGCCAAGCTGGCAATGTGTTTTCAAGCCATTCACTTTTGCTCCACGCGCCAAAATTCAAATTTGATGCCGGAAATCCTGTCACTTCATCTAGCCAAACTTGTGCCAACTCAATTGCATCTCGGACCGAACGCTTCTGATTTTCAGTGATTGAAGGATCGCCTTTTTGAGAAATTGAATTGCGAGCAGAATCGTGAATTGTTTTCCAAGAGATATTTTCTTCGCCCTCACCTTCAGCTTGCTGCATCATCGCACCGATTTGTTGCAACATGGCACCGAGGGAGTTGAGGTCAAAGTTTTGACCATCTCCTGGGGTAAAGCCGAAAGGTATTTGGTTCATGGTGCTCAAATCTTTGCACTTTCTGATGCCAGTCGCCAATGCAAATGCTCGGCCGCTCACTCGGCGGTATCCTTGCGCCAAATAAGGGGTAAAAATGCTCACGATTCTCGGGACGCTGGTTTGGCTGGTGTTGCCTGTTTCCGCGACCGTAATCGGCTACTTTCTCCTGCGTCGCAAACTCAACGCCGACCCAAACGCAAACATCGAAGCTGGGGTAAACAGCCTGAGAGAATTTAGAAGTTTGCTGAACTCGGATCAGGACTAGTTTTGCGATTCCTCAGCAGATCCTCCAAGTCCTACATTGCAACCTGCGTGCTCGCACTCGCATTGCTATTGATTACTGCTTTTGCACCCTTCCCATATGTACGAGAAGAAGCGGGACGCACCTTTGACTCGCTTGGGAAATTCGACGGCACCGATTTACTGAGTGTTGAAAACACTCCTGAAAATCCAACTTACAAAACCGACGGCAAACTAGTCGTGCTGACGGTTTCTTCTTGGGGTGGACCATACGGAAGATTGACTTGGTTCGACTCACTGCGCACACTCTTTGATGATTCGGTCCACATTTTGCCTTCAAGTTTCTTGTATCCAGAAACCACTTCGTCGCAAGACCTTGCAGACCAAGGGCAACAGATGTTTGCGAGCTCTGAATCAAACGCGATTTCAGCAGCAATGGGATTTCTTGGCATTCCAACCACCACTACTTTGATCGTGGCGGATGTTGCAAAAGACAAACCCTCCGAAGGAATTTTGAAAACTGGCGATGTGATTGTGAAGTTCAACGAAATTAAAGTTGAAAACTTTGATCAAATTAAATCTTCGATGGACAACGTCACACCCGGCACAAAAATCAATGTCACGGTTTTGCGAGATAGTGTCGAAAAAACTTTTGAAGTGAACACAATTGATGACGGCAAAGGTCGCGCTGTTATCGGAATAAGTGTCTTTTCAGAAGTTAAACCGCCGATGGATATTCAAGTGCACCTAAAGGATGTGGGTGGTCCAAGTGCGGGGCTCAACTTCACGTTGACCATCATCGAAAAATTGACAAAAGAAGATTACATTCGTGGCCGCACAATTGCCGTCACTGGTGAAATTGATGAACTTGGAAAAGTCGGTCCAATTGGTGGCATGCCACAAAAAATTCGGGGGGCGCTGGATTCGGGAGCGTCAATCATGTTGATCCCAGTAGATAACTGTTCAGAAGTTCCAGACGATTACGCAGGGAAGATGCGAATCGTGCCGGTTGAAAGTATTAATGGTGCAATTTCTGCTCTCAGTATGCACATGAAGAAAAGCCTTCCAACTTGCGACAATCCACAAATTTGGCATAGTCCTGCCGATGGCCGCTAACTAATACTGATGAGATGGTGAATTAAATGAGTACAAATTCTTTTAACTGGGATTCAGTTCCAAATAATGGGGAAGTTCCGAAGAAGGCCCGGCCGTTTATTTTCACGCTAGTCACACTTGGTGTGTTGGCAATGATTTTTCTGGCAGTCGCACAGTTCATCACTGACCGCATGTGGTTTGACTCAGTAAATGCAACTCAGGTTTTTGATACATTCTTAATCACCAGAATTCAGCTCTTCTTGTTTGGTGCTCTCGTCGGCGCAGTTTCTGGCTACATCACCATCACTTTTGCGTTACGCAACCGACCTGCGTTCAACATCTCATCTTCAGTTCCAAACTCACAGAGCATCAATGATGCTCTGGCGAAATTAAGCAAGTTTGGCGCAGTGGTCGTACCTGCAATTTTCGGTTTTATTACCGGTTCTTCTTTTGCAAGTTTGGCGGAACAATGGCTGCTGTTTCGTAACTCGCAACCGTTTGGTGAAGTTGATGCAACCTTCGGACAAGACATCTCATTCTTCGTTTTTGAACTTCCATTCCTACGCTCACTAAACGGTTTTCTTTCAACCGTAATTGTTTTGTGCGGATTGTTGGCAGTTGTTCTTCATTATCTTCAGGGTCACATTCGAGTTGTTTCACAAGAACCAAATCGTGTGCGAATGAACTTCAGCGATGATGCACGCCGTCAACTTGCAGTTGTGACTGGTCTTTTCTTGGCAGTTTACGCCTGGAGCTACTACCTTGATCGTTTCGAGTTGGTTTTAACCACAAACGATTTGATTACTGGCATGAAGTTTGTTGATTCAACAGTGAAACTTCCGGCACTAAACATTTTGGCTGGAATCGCACTAGTCGTAGCTTTCCTATTTTTTGCAAATGTATTCATGAAGAACTGGGCACTCCCGTTGCTCGGAACTTCTTTGCTAGTTGTCGCATCGATCTTGATTGGTGGAATTTGGCCAGCGTTTGTTCAGCAGGTTCAAGTAAAGCCAGATGAGCAATCAAAAGAAGCCCCGTATATTGCTCAGAACATTGCAGCAACCCGTGATGCATACGGATTGTCGGATGTGAATTATCAGAGTTACGAAGGTAGCGAAACCGTTGACTCTGCAATCTTGGCCAAAGATGCCGCAACCTTGCAGAACATTCGTTTGCTAGATCCGTATGTGGTTTCATCTACTTTCGAACAGCTTCAACAGCTCAAGGGTTTC
>JBEBBT010000059.1:0-5081 GCA_041158245.1 Actinomycetota bacterium
AGATGCCCGTGGCCACTTTGGCCAATTCGGCGGAAGATTTGTTCCAGAAGCCTTAATGGCAGCGCTCGAACAACTTGAAAATGAATATATTGCAGCATCGAAAGATCCTGCATTTCAAGACGAGCTGAAAAATTTGTTGCAGACCTACTCAGGTCGCCCAACCCCAATCACAGATGCAAAAAACTTTTCAAAGCATTGTGGTGGCGCCAGAATTCTTTTGAAGCGTGAAGATCTCAATCACACTGGCTCACACAAAATTAACAACGTTTTAGGTCAAGCGCTTCTGACTAAGCGAATGGGTAAGAAACGAATTATCGCTGAAACCGGCGCTGGTCAACATGGTGTAGCTAGCGCAACAGCTGCTGCTCTGCTCGGTTTGGAATGCATTGTCTACATGGGCGAAGAAGATACAAAGCGCCAAGCGTTGAATGTTGCACGAATGCAAATGCTTGGAGCAACTGTGGTTCCAGTAACCACTGGTTCGAAAACTTTGAAAGATGCAGTCAACGAAGCAATGCGTGATTGGGTTGCAAACGTTGATGACACTCACTACCTATTAGGAACTGTGGCTGGTCCGCATCCATTCCCAATGATGGTGCGAGATTTTCATCGAGTAATTGGTGTGGAATCTCGCGAACAAGTTTTGGCATTAACCGGAAAACTTCCGACTGCAATCACCGCATGCATCGGCGGCGGCAGTAATGCGATCGGAATTTTCCATCCATTTATCGATGATTTAGATGTGCAGTTAGTTGGATTTGAAGCTGGTGGCGATGGGGTTGAAACTGGCCGACATGCTGCTTGCATTTCAGGTGGTTTAACTGGAGTTTTTCAAGGATCTCGTTCTTATCTAATGCAAGATGCCGAGGGACAAACGATTGAATCTCACTCAATCAGTGCTGGTTTGGACTACCCAGGTGTGGGTCCAGAACACGCATACCTAAATGAGCTTGGACGAGCACAGTATCGAGCAATCACAGATCGCGAAGCGATGGATGCTTTTCTAATTCTTTGCCAAACCGAGGGAATCATTCCAGCGATTGAATCAGCGCATGCTTTAGCGGGAACTATGAAACTTGGCAATGAACTGGGACCAGACGCAGTGATTTTGGTAAACCTTTCTGGCCGTGGCGACAAAGATGTTGCAACTGCTGCCGCTTGGTTCAAAGAGACAGGGCAACTGAAATGACATCAGCCCTACATGCAGCATTTGAAAAAGCCGCTTCAGAAAATAGAGCGGCCCTAATTGCGTACATTCCAGCTGGCTTTCCAACTGTCGAAAAAGGTTTTGAAATTATCAACGCCATCATTGAAGGTGGCGCGGACATCGTCGAAGTTGGTTGGCCTTACAGCGATCCATTGATGGATGGACCAACTATCCAAAAAGCAGCTGAAATGGCATTAGCAAATGGTGCGAGTGCAAAAGATGTGATGGCAACTGTTGCAAACGTAAAAGCACATGGTGCAGTCCCGTTAGTGATGTCCTACTGGAATCCAATTGAACGTTATGGCGTTGAAAAGTTTTCGCAAGAACTTGCAGCAGCAGGTGGAGTCGGAGTTATCACTCCAGATCTCACGCCTGAAGAAGCAGGCGAGTGGTTGAAAGCTACTGATGAAAACAATGTGCAACGCATTTTTCTGGTCGCTCCATCTTCAAAAGATAACCGTCTGGAAATTGTGGCTAATGCAACCACTGGGTTTATTTATGCCGCATCTTTGATGGGCGTGACTGGAACTCGAGAGTCAGTTTCCTCGCATGCAGAAGCACTGGTAGCAAGAACCCGCAAGGTTTCTGATTTGCCAATCGCGGTCGGATTGGGTGTGTCTACACCGGCGCAGGCGACAGATATTGCTCGATATGCAGACGGAGTAATCGTTGGTAGTGCTTTTGTGAAAGCTGTGTTGGAAGCGAATGATCACCAAGAGGCAATCAAAGCTGTCAAAAAACTTGCAAGCGAATTGAAACAAGGATGTAAGAAATCATGACCAAGTTATTTGAAAATAAGTGGTTGCTACTGCTCTCAAGACTTGTATTGAGTGGAGTCTTGATTTATGCAGGTGGAATCAAACTTGTCGATCCAGTGCAATCGCGTGCGGCCATTGTTGCTTATCGACTTTACTTACCTGAGGTATTTGTAAAAATCGCAACCTATGGACTCCCAGCGTTCGAAGTAGTAGTCGGCATGCTGCTTTTGCTTGGAATCTTTGTGAGGTTTTCGGCTCTGGCAACCATCGCATTGATGGCTGTCTTCATCGTGATGATTGCCCAAGTTTGGTACCGCGGATTCTCTATTGATTGCGGTTGCTTTGGCGGCGGTGGCGATGTCTCTCCTGAAGGTAAAGAATGGCGTTATACCTCAGAGATTCTGCGAGATTTGCTCTTTATGGGATTCGCAGTACTCCTAGCGCGTAAACCGCAAACCCCGTTTAGCATTAGTGCGTGAAACGAACTGAAGGATAAATAATGGCAAACCGGAAGACTAACTCGAAAGATGCACTTGCAAGAAACCTAGGCTTAGGTGCAATTGCAGTTGTGGTGCTTGGAATTATTTTGTTCCCAACAATTCAAGATACATTTTTTGCAAAGCCATCCTCTACCGCAACTTCTGATTTCAATTATGACTCAGGAACCTTGCCTAAGGGCGTGGATGCAAATGATCTTTCGTACACAATCAATCCTGATGCGCAAACATCAGATGTCTTGACTATCTGGGAAGACCCGCAATGCCCAGCTTGCGCATCATTTGAATATTACTTTGGTCCTTCAATTAAGAAATTTGCCGAAGATGGAATTGTTAAAGTTAAGTATCAGGCCGCAGGTTTTCTAGATCAAGATCCAGACACCAATCCAAATGGTTTCACAGGCCATCACAGTTACCGTGCAATCAATGCATGGGGTTGTGCAATTGAACGTGGCTTCGGTGCTGAATACCACGAGGCGCTGTTCACACGGTCATTCGCTTTACTGCAAGGCTTAATCACTGGACGTGAAAATTATCAAGAAGGTGACGGCTTCACCGACGAGGATTTGGTCGATTTTGCCGGTGTTGCCGGTTATGACGAAAGCAAACTTGCCGAATTTGGTCAGTGCGTTTACACACCAGAACATTTAACTTGGGCTCGTCAATCAACTTTGAAATTCCACGAAGATCAAATTCCTGGAACTCCAAATGTTCTATTGAACGGTGTTGAAATGCCAGATTCAGCTCGTCAGTCTGTAGAAGCATTTGAAAAATGGATTCGGGACAACGTAGGTAAGTAGTTGTCTAATTCTTTAGTGGCCTCAATTCCATCTCCCGAAAACGGAGTGTGGAATTTGGGGCCACTTCCATTACGTGCGTACGCAATCGCAATCATCATTGGAATTTTGGTGGCAATGCGTGTGGGCACCAATCGTTGGATTTCTAATGGGGGAAATCCTGACGATATTGGAAATGTTGCAATATATGCGGTTCCAGCTGGTGTAATCGGTGGCCGGATTTACCATGTTATTACTGACAATCAAATCTATTTCGGTCCAGATGGAAAAGGATTTGTAGCAGCACTTCGGATTTGGGATGGCGGGCTTGGAATTTGGGGTGCGATTGCGCTGGGATTTGCTGCCTCACTTTTTGCTGCACGCAAATACAACATCGACTTTCCAAATTTTGCAGATGCACTAGCGCCAGGAATTGTGTTGGCGCAAGCGATTGGTCGCTTCGGAAATTATTTCAATCAAGAGTTATTTGGAAGTCCAACAAATCTGCCGTGGGGATTGGAAATCGATTTTGCCCATCGCCCATCTGGCTATGAAGGTTTTTCAACTTTCCATCCAACATTTCTCTACGAATCGATTTGGTGTGTGGGTGTAGCTGTGGCTTTGGTTTGGGCGGGCAAAAAATTTGGCTTGAAAAATGGTCAGGTGTTTGCGCTTTATGTGGCTCTTTATTGCCTAGGCCGGATTTGGATCGAAAACCTTCGGATCGATGAGGCAAATCTCATCCTGGGCTTGCGCCTGAATGTCTTGACTTCGCTTGTGGTGGGGGTTGGCGCAGTGATTTGGCTTTTGCGCAGTCGAAGTGCCCAAACCGCTTCAAAATTGGACATATAGGGCAAAGTTGCCCAGGTCACACATGCCATCCTTGGGCTCACGCCCGCAGCGCTGCTAGGTTTTGCCACTTATTCGGCCACTGTCGTCCGTATTTGGAATTTAACGACAGGGAGAAAAATGGCTATCAAACATTTCCTTTCCACCCCCGAGGCGCAAGGTCTTTACGACCCATCCAATGAGCGCGATGCATGTGGTGTGGCTTGGGTTGCAAAGCTTGACGGCGTTGCGTCTCACGAACTTGTCGACAAGGCACTTTTAGCGCTGACAAATCTCGAACACCGCGGTGCGAGTGGAGCCGAACCAGACTCTGGCGACGGCGCTGGAATTTTGTTGCAGATTCCAGATGAATTTCTGCGCGCAGTTGCAGACTTCAAACTTCCAGCACTTGGAAATTACGGTGCAGGTATCGCGTTTTTGCCAACAGATATTGGCGCACGCGAAGCAGCAAAAACTCACATTGAATCAATCGCCGACCAAGAAGGTTTGGAAGTAGTTGGCTGGCGGAATGTGCCAACAAATGATTCGATGATTGGCCAGACTGCAAAATCCGTGATGCCAGCATTTGAAATGTTGTTCGTTGGATCAACTGCCAGCGGTATGGATTTAGAACGCCGACTTTTTGTTTTGCGAAAGCGAGCTGAAAAAGAAGCTGCGGTTTATTTCCCATCTCTTTCAAGTCGCACTCTTGTTTACAAAGGCATGTTGACCACCGCACAAGTTGAACCATTCTTCCCAGATCTTTCTGATGAAAGAATGAAAACTGCAATCGCACTTGTGCATTCACGTTTTTCAACCAACACCTTCCCATCTTGGCCGCTTGCGCATCCATATCGTTTAATTGCACACAATGGTGAAATCAACACTGTTAAGGGAAATCGCAACTGGATGCATGCGCGTGAAGCTGCGTTAACTAGTGAAGTAATTCCAGGAGATATCTCTCGAATCTTGCCAATCGTCAGCGAAGGTGGGTCTGACTCTGCTTCATTCGATG
>JBEBBT010000060.1:0-9235 GCA_041158245.1 Actinomycetota bacterium
TAATGGATTTAAATTTTGGATATTCCCTTTGAACCAAAGCCCGATTGGCGTCCTATCCGCCAAATCATTTAAAGATTCTGGCCAGAGCGGATGTTGCGGGGTTATGAAATTTCCATTCGGAAGACGCGCTAGAACTTTGGATTTTTCGATTTCAGAAAGTCTCTTGCGATAAGTGTCGGGCAGTAGATGAGGATTTGAAATAATTTCATTCCAAGAATGCCTTCTTGAAAGTTTATTTATTCTGCCGTCACCAGGCTCGCAAATGTGGGCTAATAAAAATCTACATTCAGTCTCGCTTAGATCAGCCATCTACCATCAGCCTCACGCAATTTAATAGCGGTTTCTACATCAGAGATTTCTGGATTTGAATGATCATGTAAATCTGCAACAGTCCAAGCCAGTCTTGCAATTCGATCGATTCCTCTAGCTGACGAGCGCGAACTAACCAAATACTGATTCAAGCGGCTACTCGATTCACCTTTGAGTGGAAAGAGTTCACGAATTGCGCTGCTTGGAATTTCAGCATTCTTTTTCCAAGGAGTGTCTTTTAATCTGTGTTGCGCTCTGCCGATTGCATTTTCAACTCTGACTCGAATTAAATCAGAATCTTCAGCTGAAGGTGAGTTGTAATCCAAGTCAAAAGCAGTTGGCGGATCCATCACAACTCGGATATCAACTCGATCCATTAACGGACCTGAAATTCTGCCTAGATACCGTCTGCGTTGGGTAGGTGTGCATTGACATCTTCCATTTGGATCTAATGCATGACCACAAGGACACGGATTTGCTGCCAAAACTAATTGAAATGATGCAGGAAGTTCGAGTTTGAAAGTTCGCCTAGAGATCGAAACCTTTCCACTTTCTAAAGGTTGACGTAAAGCGTCTAAAACATTTGTGGCAAATTCTGGCGCTTCATCTAGGAACAGAACTCCGCGATGAGCTTGAGTGATCAGTCCAATTACTGGCACTCCACTGCCGCCACCAATCAGTGATGTGTATGAAGAAGTGTGGTGAGGTGATGCAAAAGGTGGTTGAAAGTTCAAACCGCTAGACCTAGCGGACGCTGATTTAATTGCAGCCACTTCTAGAGCTTGCGAACGAGTGAGTTTTGGCAAAATTGAGGGCAATCGTTCGGCAAGTAAAGTCTTACCTACTCCAGGTGGCCCCAAAATCGCTAAGTGATGACCACCCGCGGCAGCAACTTCACACGCAAACTTTCCCCAAGCCTGCCCCTTAACTTGGCTGTAGTTTTCAGGTGACGTTTGCTCACTAATTTCGATGTCTTCAGATTCTTCCTCGATTGATAGGAGTGGAAATTCTCCGCCACATAAATTTAAAACCTGAGATAGATGTGATACACCGACCACTTCAATCTCGCTGACGAGACGCGCAACTTCAGCATCTCGATGCGAAAGCACAATTCGTCTACAGCCTTTTTGCCTTGCCGCAATCGCAGCCAGTAAAGCGCCAGGTACTTGACGCACTCGTCCATCCAAAGAAAGCTCACCATAAAACATGGTGTCATCGAGAATTGAATTTGCAATTTGATTGTCCGCTCGTGCAATTGCAATTGCGATTGGCAGGTCAAGTCCAGAGCCGTGTTTGGGAAGTGATGCAGGTGAAAGTCCGACGGTGATTCTGCGTTGTGGCCAAGTGCAACCTGTGTTTATCATCGCTGCTCGAACTCGATCTTTCGATTCATTAATTGAAGTGTCTGCAAGACCAGTCACATTCATTGCAATCAGACCATCTGACACATGACCTTCTACCTCAATTGCATAGCCTTCAACTCCTATTGGCACGCATCCAAAAACTCTAGCAATACTCAAACTGATATTCCTTTAATATGTTTAATCTCTAGGGATGGACGCAAAATGATTCCAATTACATCTACTCGGCCTAGATTCTTTTGAAACAGTCGCATTGCTTCATTCAAAGCCCTGTGTAAGCGATAAAACTTTTCAACATTGATGACTTCTAGTGGATGGCCAAACTTGGCAGAGGTGCGAGTTTTAACCTCACATACCACAAGCACTCCCTGGGATTCAAAAACTATATCTACCTCAACCCCGGCATATCTCGTGTTTTGCGAAAGAATAAATCCACCAGATTCTTGAATGTGCCTGACTGCAAATCTTTCACCCCAGACCCCGAGCTTGCGATTGGTTTTGGAGTTGGGCATACCTAGATTTTGGATGAAGTTAGAAAACCATATTTAAATATTTATTTGCTGTGGAAAGCGATCTCTATTTTTAAGTTGTTTAGAACTATTCGCTGCTAAGTTTCCAAGAATGCCGGTGAATCGCAGTCAGCCCTTTTTCAGATATTGCTTCACGATGAGCACTAGTTCCGTAACCGACATTGTCGGCGAATCCATAGCCAGGAAATTGCGCTTCATACTGACGCATCAATGCATCTCTATGCACTTTCGCAACCACACTGGCAGCCGCAACACTTGCGCAAGTCATATCAGCTTTTACTTTCATCACCACATTGCCTAAATATTCTGGTTCTGCTGGTGGTTCGGAAAACAAATCTCGAGTTGGAGGTGCCAACCAATTATGACTTCCATCTAATATGGCAATGTCTGGGACAACCGATAGCGAGTTCAAAGCTCTATTAGCTGCCAGTCGAAGTGCAGCCGTCATCCCAATCTCATCTATCTCGTTTGGCTGTGCATCACCGACTGCAGTTGAAATGGCCCAGTTAGCAATATTCGGAATTAACTTTTCGCGATTTATCAGCGTTAAAAGTTTGCTGTCTTTTAAGCCTACGGGCACCGATGTGCAATTAACGTCGATGACGCAAACTCCAACTGTGACAGGTCCGGCATATGCGCCTCGACCCACTTCGTCGATACCGACGATTAAATTATTTTCTTTGAACAACTCACGTTCGAGAGATAGGTCTGGTCCAATCGAACTGCGCGCCATAACTAATTCCGATTTTTCGGTACTTTACTTAATTCTTCAGGCGCAATCATTGTGCCGAATCGATCGAGTGGCCAGACCACTGAAACCACTTGTCCAACTACATTTTCGATTGGGACGGTTCCACTCGCGGTTTCGAGATGAAAGCGTGAATCGCTTGATTGTTGGCGATTGTCACCCATAACGAACAATCTTCCTTTGGGTACCACAATGTCGAATTTAATTTGGTCGCTAGAACCACGGGTGTAGTACTCATCTGTAAGTGCCTGGCCATTGACCACAATGTGTTTATTGGTGCAACACTTCACATTGTCGCCTGGCAAACCAATGACTCGCTTAACCAAATCGCTTCCAGAATTGGCCGGCAAAATTCCAATCCAGCTGAAAAGCTTTGTGAGATTGGCCTTAACTCCGGTTTCTGGCCGAGGGTCTGGCAACCAATTTCCTGGGTCTGCAAAAACGACGATGTCACCCCGATTTATCTCTCCAAAACGATAACTTAATTTCGAAGCGATTATTCGATCATCCTTCAAGAGTGTTCCAACCATGGATTCACTTGGCACAAAAAACGCTTGGAAAATAAAGGTTCGCAAAAGCACAGATAGTGTGATTGCAGTGATCAAAATAAATGAAGTTTCTTTGAGCCAGGCCAAAATTCCGTTAGCTAACGGAATCGAATCGCCACCATTTTTAGGTTTGGCTGAGTTCTCCGGATTTGATTCCAGATTTTCTTCAACCACAATTACTCCTAATCGACTTGGCGTATTCTCGCAGTTGGCCAATAGATACCAATCACGTGTCCCAAGATTTTGTCTGTGGCAATAGTGCCACCACCTGGCATTCCAAGAAGGTTGCGACTGTCAGAAGATTGTTTGCGATTATCGCCCATAAGCCACATTCGACCTGCTGGAACAATGACATCAAAGCTGATTTCACTTGCAACCTGACCATTTAAGTAATTCTCCCTCAACGGCTTGCCGTTGAGGATTAAGTTTCCTTTAGGAGTGCAACATTTAATTCGGTCTCCACCAATTGCAATCACTCGCTTTACAAACTCTGAGTGGTCGGCTGAAAAAGTGTCAACTCCGTCAATCACTACAACATCACCACGGTTTGATTCAAAGAATCGAGCAACTTTATTTATCAATATGTGATCGCCAGTTTTTATTGTCGGTGACATTGAGCTAGACGTGACTGTGTACGTAGAAAAGAAAACTAATCTCAGAAGAATCGCAATCACTGCCCCAACTAAGGCAAATTTCCATAAACCAAAAAACCGCACCGAGGTGCGGTTCTTTGACGACTTCAGGGTCATAAGTTTCTTACGCGTTGTCGCGAAGTTCCTTGATTTTGGCTTTCTTACCGCGAAGTTCGCGTAGGTAGTACAACTTCGCACGGCGGACATCACCACGGCTGACCAATTCAATTTTTTCAACCATTGGGGTGTGCAATGGGAACTTACGTTCTACACCAACACCGAATGAGACTTTACGAACGGTGTAGGTCTCACCAATTCCGCCACCTTGGCGACCGATAACGATGCCTTGGAAAATCTGGATACGTGAGCGGTTACCTTCGATAACTCGTACGTGCACCTTCAAGGTGTCACCAGTACGAAAATCTGGATGGTCGGTACGAATCGCACCTTCTGTTACATGATCAAGAGTTTGCATTTTGCGCTCCTCGATAAACGCCGCAGAACGGTCATCGGAATAGTTTTTTGGTTGTTGGCATTCCCGTTGCACCCACCCTCTGCGGCAGGCATGGTGCGAGAGCGCCAAGCAGGGGCGAAGTTTGGCAGAACCCAGGGTTTTTTAAAAATTACTCTGAATCTGTGAGTAGATCGGGGCGAAACTCAGCGGTTCGAGACTCAGCCGCGGCCCGCCTCCAAGCCGCGATGGCTGCGTGATTTCCACCTCGGAGTACCTCAGGCACCTCTAGGTCTCGCCAAACAGGTGGTTTTGTATAGACCGGTCCCTCAAGAAGATTTTCCATTTCCCCATCTGCAAAAGAGTCATCAAGCGCTGATTCTGAATTACCAAGTACACCTGGAATCAATCTGGCAATGGCTTCCACCATAACCAAAACAGCAGCTTCACCACCTGCAAGCACATAGTCCCCAATGGAGACTTCCCGCACCTTTATCCGCGTTGCGTAGTGCTGCATTACCCGCGAATCAATTCCTTCGTACCGGCCACATGCAAAAATCAAATGGTTTTCTTTTGCAAGTTCTGAACTAACTTTTTGCGTAAATCTTTCGCCACTAGGAGTTGGCACCATCAAAACTGAGTTTTCATTTACAAGCTGGTCGAGTAAGTCTCCCCAAGGTTCTGGTTTCATAACCATACCTGGACCACCACCATATGGAGAGTCATCAACAGTTTGATGTTTGTCGGTCGTAACGCTTCGCAAATCGTGAACGTTTAAATCAATCACACCATCAGAAATAGCTTTTCCAACAAGTGATAGCTTTAATGGAGACAAATAATCTGGAAATATTGAAACAATATCAATTTTCATTAATTACCTCCTCCAGCAATCCTTGCGGAGGTAAAACCAAGATGCGACCAGCTTCCAAATCGATCTCTGGTACAAACTGTTCGACGAAAGGCAACAGCATTTCTTTGCCATCATTTAGTTTTATGCTTAACAAATCATGACCTGGCAAATGCAAAACGTCTTCAAGTACACCAATCTCGGCGCCATTTTCAATTACTTTCAGACCAATAAGTTGACGGTCGTAAAACTCATCTTCATCTTCTGGAAGTTCCAAATCATCAACTTCAACCTCGATTAGATTGCCACGTAAAGTCTCGCTGTCGTTTCGGTCTTTGATGCCTTCAAACTTAACCAACAAAAGATTTTGATGCCACCGGATACTTTCTATTTTTATTGACTTACCGGTGGATAAAAAAACTGACGAACCGGGCGCGAAGCGCAATTCCGGTTCGTCAGTTCTAATTTCAACAGTCACTTCACCACGAATTCCATGAGGACGTCCAAGACGGCCCACAATTACGCGGCTCATGCCCATTTATTGCTCGTTTGCATCCAGAAAATCAATTCGCACGCTGCGTGCCCCATTTAATGCAGCCATAACAGTGCGAAGTGCAGTCGCGGTGCGACCGTTGCGGCCAATTACTCGACCTAGATCTTCTGGATTAACAGTAACTTCGAAAAGTTTCATGTCGCGATTGAATTTTCCTCCACCGCGGGAATCACGATTAGAACGGTTCTGTCGAACTCGAACTACTACATCGTCTGGGTGATCCACGATTCCGCGGATGAGGTGCTCTAGAGCATCCTCAAGCATTTTTTAGCCTTCCGCAGGAGTTTCAGTTGTTTCTTCCGCCACTGCTTCTGCAGGTGCTTCGGTAGCAACTTCTTCTACAGCTTCAACAGCTGGTTCTTCTGCAGAAGTTTCAACTACTGCTTCTTCAACCTTTGCTGCTTTGACAACTTTTTCAACCTTTGGCTTTGGAGCCTTGGCTTCTTCTTCCTTTGCAACAGCTGCATCGCTAACAGCAGCAGCGAAAATCGCACGCTTATCTGACTTTGCAGGTGCAACCTTCAAAGTGCCCTCTTTGCCTGGTAGGTCTTTGAACTTCTGCCAGTCGCCGGTGATCTTTAGAAGAACTTCAACTGCTTCGGTTGGAAGTGCTCCAACTTTTAGCCAGTGCTGTGCACGTTCTGAATTAATTTCAATACGTGATGGTTCTTCTTTCGGATGGTACAAACCAATCTCTTCAATAGAACGGCCGTTACGTGCGGTGCGTGAATCTGCAATGACGATGCGGTATTGAGGATTGCGAATTTTGCCCAAACGCTTGAGCTTGATTTTTACAGCCACGAAAGTGGTTCTCCTGTACTTGTTGTTGACGGATGAAACTCGCGAGATCGTGTGGGGCAAGACTCACGTGTTTCAGGGGGTCAACCGTGGCGGATAGAGGGCCACCTCGGCAGGGGCGTATTGTGCCAAAGGCGCGGGTGAGTATCCAAACTGAACTGAATATTAGAGTGATTTGGCTCCCCCGATTGGACTCGAACCAATAACCGCCCGATTAACAGTCGGGAGCTCTGCCAATTGAGCTACAGGGGAATGTGAGGCTGACTCACAAGCGGCGGAACAATACCAAGAGCCAAGGCCGCTTCAAACCAGAGGCTTTAGGTGCCGTGACCACGGGCATGTTCGGCCAGGGTTCGGCGCATCCCTTCTAGGGCAAGTAACTGTGCGAAGAGGTTTTGATGGGTATCGCTTCCCTCTTCTTCTCGTAGTAAATGACCTTTTAGATCTGCAATTCTTCTTGCGGCATCTAACTCTTGAAGACGAGCAATTACTCCAGTGACAAACTTTTCAAGGTTTTCAATATTCGCGGTATTGATTGGTTCAACTACTAATGCGCTTGCCAGAGTCTTTAGTTGAGGGTTCTCAATTTTCGCCAAAATACTTTCTACCCAAAGTGCTGGTTCGAGTTCATCAAACGAGATTTGGCTCGCTAATTCAACAACCATTTGGTGAATCTGCCGGTATGGCAAAAACGTGTAAGCCAAATCTTCAACACTCGAGTACCAATCCATTGCCAACTTTGGTTCTTGTAAAACTGACTTTAAAGCTTCGCGTTCAACTCGATGCTCAACTTTTCTCGGATCGGGAGTTTCTAATACTTCAACTTGTGGAGATACAGTTTCGGTGCGTGGGATTTCAGTTTTATTTTTCTTATTAACCCTGCCTACAGCATCAGCCACAGTATTCATATCCATGCCAAGCCAACCTGCCAACATTCTGGTGTATTCAGGTTTTAATGCTGGATCTTTAATCGCAGCAATAATTGGTGCGCAAATATTTAATCCGTTAACTCTTCCTTCGGCAGTATTTAGATCCAGTTCTTTCAAAGTTGATTTAATTGCAAATTCAAACATTGGAACTTTGGTTGCAATCAAGTGCGCAAGAGCTTCATCACCACTCTGCATTCTCAAATCGCAAGGATCGAGACCGTTTGGTTCTACTGCCACAAAAGTTTTGGCTACAAATTTCTGATCATCTTCAAATGCGCGAAGAGCTGCTTTCCGCCCAGCAGCATCTCCATCAAATGTAAAAACCACCTCACTGTTTGCATTCTCAGAGTCCAACAAAAGTCTGCGCAAAACCTTTATGTGGTCTTGGCCGAATGCGGTTCCACAAGTCGCAACCGCGGTTGTTATTCCGGCTAGATGGCAGGCCATCACATCTGTGTAGCCCTCAACTACAACTACTTGCTGTCGTTTTGCAATTTCTTTACGTGCAAGATCTAGCCCATATAGAACTTGAGACTTTTTATATATTGGAGTTTCAGGAGTGTTTAAATATTTTGGACCATCATCATCGTCATAAAGTTTTCTAGCACCAAAACCAACTACATCACCAGAGAGATCTTTGATTGGCCAAACTAGTCGACCACGGAATCTGTCATAAGTTCCGCGTTGACCTTGACTTAACAGACCACCTGCAAGTAACTCTTCATCTTTAAATCCCAATCCACGCAAATGATTGAGCAATCCATCCCAGCCTTTTGGTGCATAACCAACGCCAAAATTCTTTGCTGCATTTGAATCAAATCCGCGACCAATTAGAAACTGGCGGCCAGTTTCAGCTTCTGGTGATGCAAGTTGTTGTTGGTAAAAGAGTGCGGCTTGTCGGTGAGCGTCGACCAATCGAGTACGCAGACCCGCTTGCTTATCTTGTTCTGGTGTGGTCTCTTCGTAATGCAAAGTAATGCTGTATTTATTTGCAAGCTTTTCAATCGCTTCTATGAAACTTAAGTTTTCGATTTTGCGCAAGAAGGCAATGGTGTCGCCACTCTCTTGGCATCCAAAACAATGGTAGAAATTTCGCGCTGGTGTGACGTGGAAGGACGGAGATCGCTCATCATGGAATGGGCATAAACCCTTTAACGAGCCACCGCCAGCAGACTTAAGATTCACATAATCGCGAACGATTTCTTCAATTTGGGCACGCTCTTTAACTGCATTTACATCTGCTTCACGAACCCGACTCACTTGGCCATCCTAAATTGGAACCTGTTCAAGAGCGATTGGTCACAAGAAATTGGTGCCAATTGACCGCAGAAGTGTCGGTGAGGCTGGCAATTTGGTCTACCACCACTCGCACCTTTTGTGCCTCAGTGTTGGCAGATTTCCAACTTGGTACTAGCCAGGGCTCAAGGTCAATTCCATCTCGTTCGAGAATTGCTTTGCCAATTTCGATTAGCCATTGGCGCTGCTGGGCCTGCATTTCACTGGCCCCTTCACGCTGCATCACATAAAGA
>JBEBBT010000061.1:0-20340 GCA_041158245.1 Actinomycetota bacterium
CTCGGTGGATATTTCGCAGAACGCGTTCATGACTTAGATGAAATTGCTAACCGCACAATTGCAGTTTTGAGTGGGGAAGTGGCTGAAGCAATCGTTTTGGATAAGCCTTCGATCATTGTTGCAGAAGATTTAACTCCTGCAGATACCGCCGCTTTAGATTTGCGTTATGCAATGGCGCTAGTTGTTGCAAAGGGTGGCCCAACTAGCCACACCGCAATCGTTGCGCGCGGTCTTGGGATTCCCGCAGTGGTTGGTTGCACTGAAGCTGAATCTTTAAAAGACGGCGACAAAGTAATGGTCGATGGACGGCACGGAATTGTTGAAACCAATCCAGCCGAAGCTGATTATTTACATCACAAAACTCGGGAAGATGCGCTGCGTGCTCGTGCTGCAGCTGTCACTGGTCCTGGCCGACTTTCAGACAGCACACCAGTTAACTTGCTAGCAAATGCTGGTTCAGTCGCTGACTCAGTAAGTGCTGCAAATGCTGGAGCTGAAGGCATTGGTTTGTTCCGCACAGAGTTGTTGTTCTTGTCTCGCGATACCGAACCAACCATTGATGAACAAGTTGCACTTTATTCAGATGTATTCACTGCACAAGCCGGCAACAAAGTTGTGGTTCGCACACTCGATGCCGGAAGCGATAAGCCGGTTCCATTTTTAAATACTGTTGCAGAAGAAAACCCAGCACTCGGTGTTAGAGGATGGCGCCTAACTCGCAACGGCACTGGCGTGATGAAACGTCAACTAGAAGCTCTTGCAATCGCGGCCCAAAAAACCAACACAGATCTTTGGGTAATGGCACCGATGATTGACACTCCAGCCGAAGCTGCGGATTTCGCTGCTCAGGCACGTGAAGTTGGAATTCGTCACGTAGGTGTGATGATTGAAACTCCAGCAGCAGCTATTTTGGCTGACAAAGTTTTGGCCGAAGTTGATTTTGGAAGTCTTGGCACCAACGATCTAACCCAGTACGTGATGGCAGCAGATCGTTTGGATGCACGCCTTTCTGACTTAACTGACTCTTGGCACCCAGCAGTTTTGCGAGCAATTTCATTAGCTGCAAATAGTGCAACTGCACTTGCGCGCCCACTCGGAGTTTGCGGTGAAGCCGCTGCAGATCCTTATCTAGCGGCAGTCTTGGTTGGCCTCGGCGTTAGCAGTCTTTCAATGGCACCAGTTGCTTTGGCGGAGGTTCGCGGATTCTTGGCAACAATCGATCGCGCGACTTGCATTGAAGTTTCACAACTAGCAATTGGTGCATCTAGCGCTGAAGAAGCAAAGACAATTGTTCGCGCTCGCCTCGAAGAAGTAACTAACTAATACTTTCTAGGGCAATCTCTAGTTGCGAGATTAATTGAGCTCGTAAATCTTGTGCGCGCACATGAAATTCTCTTTGCCTTCGAACGTATTCATTTTTACCTTCAGCGGTTTCTGTCTTAACTGGCTCATATCCCCATGCAAGTAAGTCATAGGGAGTGGCTTGCATATCTAGGATGCGAATATCCCTAGCTAGTTCAAATGCTTTAAATAAAAGTTCACTCGAAATCAACGGCAGAGACTTGTATGCCCACTTGTAAACATCCATATTTGCGTGCAGACAACCACTCTGTTCATTTTGGTGTTGACCTTCACGAGTCAAAATCATGTGGTTTAGGGATCTTGCACCTGGAACAAAAAACCTGAAGGCATCAAAGTGAGTACATTTAAGTTCCTGAGCTTCAACTACTTCGGCAATCTCTTTTACCGAAAGCCTGAGAGGCAACTGTTCATGTCGAATTTCATTCGGCTCTAATTTGTAAAGCATTGCCCATTCGTGAAAACCAAAGCATTGAAATTTTGGTTCTCTGCTACTGGTTTCACGCAAAAGTTTCAGCGTCCACTTGAAAGACTCACTTCGATCTGCGATAAATTTGCCAGATACTTGTGCGATTCCGCCGTTTGTTTCATATCCCCGTTGATTTAGGTATTCCGGTGCATCTAGCAACCCAATTCCAAAACCAGGATGCCAACGCTCGAGTCTGGCTGGCCTTAGTGTGTAGTAATCCCACATGAAATCATCAATTGGATGTTTTGAAGCGGTATCTCTTCGCTTTCGCACCTGAGTTGCAATTGGCGCAACTTTGTCTGCGTGGTGGCGGGCTTGTTCTAGCCAAACTTCACGCTCAAGGACTTTTACGAAAGACACTGGCAAATTGTGGCAAACCCTCAGAAGTGTCACAATCGCACTGTGAGCGAAGAAAAAACTCTTGAAGAAATTGAACTTCAGAAAGCCAAAATGCGTGAAGCGTTAAAAGGCATTTTGCCGCAAGTCACTCAAGATGAAGTGAACACACATCAGCCTAAAGATGATGCTCAGTTTCTGGCAGATCGCCCGCCTCATCACGATAAAGGTTAATTAACCATCACAACTTGGATGTCATCACTTTGCATGACCGAATATTCGTCAGACATTGGCACACTAACTCGTAACCGAGTTCCATAACTATCTGTCTCGCTGGACCGCACAACAGCATCATTTGATACTAGGTGTTTAAATTCATCTGAATTCGCCCATAAATGAAGTTTCGAGCCTGCCTTGATTGGTAACTGACTGTCTAGGGAAATGAAGACGTCAACTCGATTTGTGGGCAAACTGTTTGAGCTTAATTCTTCTTGTGCAATTAAGGATCCCATCGCGATGTCGCTTTTTGCGAATGCGGACCGCAGTTGGGCAAACGAATTCACAAATTGATCGGTGTCGAATCCAGCAACTCGAACTTCAGCAAATTGTGCAAGTTCGAATTTTGAGTTGGCAGGTATGTATTGATTTGCAATCAGAACCACTTTTCCATCCGGTGGATTTTGTGCAATGCTCCAAACAATAAATGAGAAGCCGAGCGCAATTAATATTTTTCGATAGCGCAGAATGAAAAGATGGATTTGATTGAAATCAACTTTAGGCATCTGGCCATTATTAATCGCATTTGCAGATTTTTATTTTTCCACAGGACTAGTCAGAACTAGAACCGCTTGAGCGGCTGTCGGTTTTATAAAAACCAGACCCCTTGAAAACCACTCCAGCAGCTGAAAAGACCTTGCGTAGTTCACCGCCACACTTGGGACAAACAGATAAAGCTTCATCCGAAAAATTCTGCACAACTTCTAGCAACTCTTCACAAGAACTGCAGGTGTACTGATAAGTGGGCATTGGGCTCCTTCGAGTAGGGGCACATTTTGCCACTGATTCGTAACCCATTCTCATCGTGCGCATGCGGTAGCCTCAGGCTTACCTAGAAAAGAGGAAACTTGTGATTGTTCAAGCGCAAGGGCTTTCAAAATCCTTCGGCTCCAAACGTGCAGTCGATGATCTGTCATTCACGCTCAAACCAGGAGCTGTCACCGGCTTTCTCGGTCCAAATGGCTCAGGGAAGTCCACCACGTTGCGGCTCATGATGGGTCTTGACCATGGCTCTGGCCAGACCTTGTTCGATGGAAAGCCGCTTAGTTCTTACAAGTACACCACCAAAGTTGTCGGCACCCACCTTGATGCAAAACTTTTTCATCCAAATCGAACTGCCTATGATCATTTGCGAATGATGGCTGCAGAATCAGGCACCTCAAAAAAACGTATCAACGATGTCCTAGAACTAATGGGCCTGCAAGATGTTGCAAAGAAGCGACCTAAAGGTTTTTCACTAGGTATGGCCCAACGTCTAGGTTTGGCCGGGGCAGTTCTATCAGACCCGCAGGTTTTGTTTTTGGACGAACCTGCGAATGGCTTGGACCCCGCAACAATTCACTGGTTGCGCGATTTCATCAAGCGATATGCGAATCAAGGCCGCACAGTGCTTGTTTCATCACATCTCCTGAGTGAAATGGAATTGATGGCTGATGACTTAATTGTGATTGCCAAAGGAAAACTAATTGCAAATGAATCAATGGATTCTTTCATCAAGCGCAATGCAGGAAGTCGAATTTCAGTTCGAGTGGATCGTCCCGAAGATTTACTGAATGTTCTACGCGCAAAAGGATTTGGTGCCGATTTCGATGGGCAAACTATTCAGGTATCCATTGGCGATACTGACACAGTCGGGCACATAGCTTTTGAACATGGAATTCGAGTGCTTGAATTAAGCGAAAATCGCGACAGCCTCGAAACGACATTTTTGCGCCTAACTGAAGATGGCCAAGAGTTTGAAACTGGAGGTCACAAGTGATCAGCTTGTTTAAATATGAATTCATCCGCATCACTTCACTCAGGTCATCATGGGTTTTAACAATCCTTGGCACGTTGATGATTTCAGGAATCTCTTATTTGGCATTAATTTCCATGGAAATTGTGGTATCGAAACAAGTTATTAATTTTTCTGATTTGATACCAGCATTTGTTCCTATCTGGGGAATTTGGGCTGCAACACTTGCATCACAAGCATTCGGACATGATTACCGTCATGGAACTATTCGACTAACTCTTTCAGCCTTCCCTAATCGCTACTCAGTTCTTTTCGTTCGCATCGCAACGGTTTTGATTTGGTGCGCAATTTGGTTGGCAATGACTTTTGCAATCGTCGTCCTCGAAGGAACATTATTGCTTCAAAGTGGAGTAGATGTTTTCGAGTCCGCCGGATCAATTGGAAGAATGGTTATTTTCTTCTTACTCTTTATTTTGTCTGCAATTGCAATTGTCATGATCACTCGCATCATGGCGCTCGGAACGGTTGTGCCTTTAATGCTGGCAAGTGTGGTTGAAAGTCTTGTTGCGTTTTTCATTCCTGAAAATTTGAAGTGGACTGCCGAGTACTACCCGTATTCGCAGGCAATGACTTGGACAATGCCTTGGAACCTAGATGGCCGCGAAACTGCCTATCCATTGGCAGTTTTCACTGGAATATTGCTCTTAGTGGCTGGCATTATGTTTGTTAAGCGCGATGCATAAATGAAGCCAGTCCCAGCAGTGGCAGTTGGCGCAGTAATTGGTGCTGGGTTTCGTTATGCAATCACTAACACAACTGGAGTCGATCAAATTTGGTCAACACTTGTTATTAATTTGCTGGGCAGTTTCGCTTTAGGGCTTGTGCTGATTCATGGTGAGCGCTTTTTAAAGCTAGTGCCTTCTTTGCAACCGGTTTGGAGACCTTTTTTGGCAACCGGATTATTGGGTGGATTCACCACGACGTCAGCGTTTGCAGTTCAGTCAATCGAACTTTTGCAGCAAGCAAACCAATTCAAGTTTCTAATCCTTTTTAGCATAAGCATCATCGGCGGTTTAGTGGCTTTTCATATAGCGCAAAAAATCGCAGTTAAGGGTTTGGCAAAATGACTTTGGCTATTTTTTCACTTGCTGCTGCCCTTGGTGCAGTTATCAGGTACGAAGTTGAAAAATTAAGTTCCAAAAAACTTGGTGAGAGATTCCCGTATGGAACGTTGTTTGCAAATGTACTTGGTTCGTTTTTGTTGGGCTATGCAATTAGTCGCACATATTGGTCTGCTGAAACTGTGCTATTTCTGAGCTCATTTTGCGGAGCATTTACAACCTTCGGCGGATTTATCGGTCAAACCCATCATCGCTTGCGTCATAGTTCAGAAAAACCAATCGCAATCATCTATCTATGTCTAACAATTGCTCTTTCGTTATTTGCTGCGTGGCTGGGACTGACTGCCTAACCCACTAAAACGGCGTCAACATATTGATCAAAATCCGCCATCGGGATTTGGCCATCTGGCAACAGCCCTGCCATATCAATTACAGCAACTCTTAGCGGCCCACCATCTTTATGCGAGCGAATTGAAGCCAAGGCTCGGTCGTAATAACCAGCGCCACGACCAAGCCGGCGACCATCATTTGAAGCCGCTAAAGCGGGAATAAAAATCAAAGCGCAATCAGCTAAATTTCCGACTTCCTTATTGATTGGGGCAGCGATGCCCAATTCATCAACGCCCCATTCGCCGTCATATCTGTACCACGTAATGGATTTATCTTCATGCGAATTGGGAAGCAAAACTTTGTAGCCAAAATCATTTAAAGTCGAAAGTAATAAATCTGTCGGGGGTTCGAATCCAAAAGATGCAAAAGCGCCAATCAGATCACCTGGTTGGCAAAATTTTCGGACCAATTCCATACCGTGAATTGCAACTGCTGATGCTCGGGTATCGGTTGCTCCAGTTTGCAACGAGTTTCGTCGCGATTGCACAACCTTACGAATTTCATTTTTTGCATCTTCAATCGGAGTGGTCACACCCCGACTATGCCATCTTTACTTAGGCTTGGCATCTAAAGTGAAAGAGTTGAGTCAATGAACATCGAAACCAAAACGGTTGAGGACTATCTTTCTGAGGTCCTAGCATCGGTTCAACCTTTAGAGGCTTTTCATATTCCACTTTTTGAGGCACGGGGCTGTGTTTCGGCAGAAGATGTCACCGCACCTTGGTCGCTTCCGGCTTTTGATTCAGCTTCAGTTGATGGGTATGCAGTTTTGGCCGCCGACGTCAGCGGCGCGAGCGCCCAAAACCAAATTTCACTTCGGGTAATTGAAACAGTGAAATCTGGATCCCATCCGTCTCGCGCAGTACAACCTGGAACAGCAATTCGTATTAACGCTGGAAGTCCACTTCCAGAAGAAGCCGACGCAGTAATTCCTATCGAGCATTCCGATAGCGGGACAAACCAAGTTTTGATTTCACAATCTGCAGTATTTGGTCAGTTCATTCGCCGAGCAGCTGAAGATGTTGAACTAGGTGAAGTTGTTCTAAAAGAAGGAATCAAAATTGATGCCCGCCACCTTGGTTTGCTCGCATCTGTTGGTCGGGGTTCAGTTCTTGCACGCCCACGCCCACGAGTTGTGATTATTTCAATTGGCGATGAGCTTCTGGAACCAGGCGCAAAATTAGAACCAGGCAAAACGATTGATTCAAATGGGTTGATGTTGGCTGCCGCAATTGCAGATGCTGGTTGCATTGCATATCGTGTTGGCCCAGTTTCTACAGAGCCTGAAAACCTAAAGCGCGTAATTGAAGATCAACTTGTCCGAGCTGATTTTGTGGTAACAACCGGTGGGACAAATGCAGATGCATACGATGCACTAGCTTCGGTTGCAATGGAAATTGGGGCTTTGGATTTCACGAGGGTAGCAATGCAACCTGGATCAGCCCAAGGCTTTGGTTGGGTTGGTGAGGACAAAATTCCATTGATGACAATTCCTGGAAATCCAGTTGCGGCATACATTTCCTTTGAAGTTTTTATCAGACCAGTCCTACATAGACTGCTTGGTCGAAAAGATTCGAGTTTGAAGCTGCAATCCGCATACAGTGGAAGTTCATTTACTTCACCGGGTGGAAAGCGTCATTACATCCGTGCGTATCGTGAAACCGATCCATCTGGCAATCACATTGTGCGCGCAATCGAAGGCCAAGGTGTGCACTTAATTGGAAGTCTTGCTAAAACCGAATGTTTGATAGTTATTCCAGATTCGGTGCAAGAGGTACGAGTCGGCGACAAGATCGATGTTCTGTTGCTCGACGACACCTCGGTGTGGTGACAAATGGCAATCGAATGGCCAGTTACTTTGGCGGCAAACGGGGTATTGCTTCGACCGATAAAGCGCTCAGATAAATATGTCTGGCAGGAAATCAAAGACAGAAACAAAACCTGGCTAGGACCATGGGAGGCCACCAATCCAGATGGCCAAACCATCATCCCAACTTTTAGAGATGTTTATCGGCAATCTCGACGAAGTGCGAGAAATGGCAATGCATTCATGTTCGCAATCGTGGTTGATGGGCAACTTGTAGGCCAAATCACATTGGGAAATGTCATTTGGGGCAGCCTTCGCGAGGGATATATTGGCTATTGGATTGACGAAAAACATTCAGACCGTGGAATTATGACTACTTCGCTCGCTCTTTTGACCGAATATTCGCTGAAAGAAGCTGGGTTACATCGAATCGAGGTCTCAATTCGGCCTGAAAACCATGCATCGCTTCGTGTAGTTGAGAAACTTGGATTCAAAAATGAAGGATTGCGACCGAGATATTTACACATTGATGGCGATTGGCGTGATCATTTGATTTTTGTTTTGACTTCCGAGGATATAAATTCTTCAAATATTGCAAAATTCATCCGATAATTTTGAAATGCGACACGCAATGAATTTCACTGAACAAATGTGCAAGTACCGATAATTTTTGCCCGTGGGTTCAGGAGTAGTACTAGCAGCAATTGTTGCAATATGGGCTGTCTTTCTGCTTCCTGTTTTCATTCGCAAACATGATCCATCTGGAAAACTTCAAGATGTAGATAAATTCCGTGAAGCAATGGGTCAACTAGGTTCAGGTTTGCATATCCCACAGAAACCCACAACGCCAAAAGTTGAAGTGAAACGCGAAATTCGCACAGGCCATCCTGACCCACAAATCAGTTTGCAAGTTCGAAAACGGCGAAAGATTTTTCTTTCAATCATTACAACCTTCCCACTTTTCATAGTGGGAATTATTTTTGGTTTACTTCCAATTGGAATAGTAATTATTCCGATTGGAATGTTTGCTGGATATGTAACTTGGGTGCGAATGACAATTCGTCCACGAGTTGCTGATCCAATTGATGAAAATGCACCACATCAAAAGTACGTAAAACGCAGCGAACGAAATCACCGTTTTGCTGCACTTGCACAGTTACGTAAAGCCGCAACCCAAAAACTCACTGAAGTTGAAGCGGAACTCGACACTTCTAAGACTGCATCTTGGCAAACAGAAGTTCCAGTTGTAAGCGCAGAAATTGCAACTCCTCAAACCGTTCTTCCAAGTTTTGTCGACTCACCTGCAGCTACTGCAGTTCCACGAGTCTTGGATCGTGAAAATGGAAACTGGGATGGCGATGCAATGATTGAAGCGGCCGCTCGTCAACGTCGTGAAGAACTAGCAAAGCTTGTTTCGAGTGATATTGAAGAGGTTGTTGTAGTTGATTCATCTGATGAAGATGGAACTACCGAATTGCCGCGCGTAATCGGCGCTTAAACCCAGCTGCCAAACCACATATGTATTTGCCAATACCATTTTGGAATCATTTCCCCTACCCACAACGGATAGAAAAATGCGCTAAGTGCAACTACTGATGTCACAAAAAGCCCAACGATAAAAGTTCTTTTAGCTCTTAGGTTCCCACTAGTGACGACAGGTCCGATTACTTGCCCACAAGCGCTCGCAAGCGCAAGTGCCATATAAGGCAACATCACTATTGCATAGAAACTAAAAACAGTACGTTCTTGAAAAAGTAGCCAAGGTGCCCAGGAGGCTAAAAACATAACAATGATTGCTACAGATCTGCCATCACGTTTTGTAAACCACAACCAGATCTGTTGCAAAATAGCGAGAGTCGCGGCCCACCAAATCAATGGGTTTCCAAGCGCTACAACTTCTTCTGCACATTTTTCATACCCACATCCTCGAACGCCTTGTGTGTATTCCTCGTAGTAAAAAGATGTCGGACGTAAATTCAATGGCCAGGTCCATGGGTTGGATTGATATGAATGCTCTGATGTTAAATTTGTATGAAAATTAAAGGCGCTCTGGTGATAGTGAATCAGGCTGCGCAAGAATTCTGGAAGAAAAGTAAGGCCAGAATCAGGATTGGCTTCCGCCCAATTTCGGCTGTAGGCATCTTCGGATGAAATCCATCCGTACCAAGTGGCTAGATATCCAACCAACAGAATCAGAATTACAAGTGGTAATAGTTTGCTTGCACTAATCAATGCATTCTTGATTGGAAAAGTTTTTCCAAGATTTATTCGAGCTCTGATTTCAAAAAATACAACTAGTAATCCAATTCCCAATACGAACCAAACGCCGGACCACTTTGTTGCGCATGCGAGTGCTAACAGAATTGATGCAACATATATCCAGGGCCGCCTAAAGCCAACCTCTATGTCTGATTCAAGTTTTGACTTAACAAAATCTCTGTCCATCACAACGGCAACAAAAGCGGCCAAAGTTAAAAACATAAGGGTTTGGTCAAGTAGAGCAGTGCGACTATGAACAATTGCCATTCCGTCAAGTGTCATAAACAGACCTGCTAGAAATGCAGTGAGTTGGTGGTTAAAAAGTCGAATGGCCACCCGGTGCACCAACACCACCGATAAAACACCAAGCACCGCCATCATGAAGCGCCATCCAAAAGGATTCAGACCAAATAATTGCTCACCAATTGCAATTACCCATTTACCAAATGGCGGGTGGACTACGTACGAAGCATTCCCGGTGAAAACATCGGTGATGCCTGCCAGAATTTTTTCATTAGCGTCTTTTACAGAATCAACTTCATAACCATATTTGAGTAATGACCAGGCATCTTTGGCGTAGTAAGTTTCATCAAAAACTAAGGCGTGCGGTTTGCCAAGATTATGAAAGCGTAGAGCTGCGGCCACGATTGCGAGGAATATCGTCACCCACCAATTGCCTGGTATTTTCGCTTTCATAGCCACATTGTGCCGAACCCTTGATTTCTCGTGAAACAATGCCACTGTGTCCACGTTTAAGCCAGGTTATTTGCACATCGCTGCTACCCCAATTGGCAATATTGAAGATGCTTCAAAGCACTTAATCAATGCACTCAAAGAGGCAGATGTGATTGCTTGCGAAGACACCAGAAAAACCCGCTTCTTGATCAACGCACTGGCTATCGATACGGCTGCGAAGTTGATTTCGCATCACGAGCACAATGAGCGAGAGAAAACTTCGCAAATCCTGCAGTTGGTTCAAGAGGGCAAAAGAGTATTGGTTGTTAGTGATGCTGGAATGCCAGCAGTTAGCGATCCTGGGTTCCCGTTGGTGCAGGCTGCTGTGGCTGCAAACATTTCAATCACAGTTATTCCTGGAGCATCTGCTGTAACAACTGCACTGGTTTTGAGTGGACTTCCCACTGATCGGTTTGTATTTGAAGGATTTTTGCCACGTAAATCTGGTGAACGCAAAAAGCATTTACAATCTTTAGCCACCGAGCACCGCACGATTGTTTTCTTTGAATCGGGTCATCGAATCGGGGAATCTCTATTAGACATGGCAGAAATTTTTGGTCCTAGTCGTAAGGCGGCCCTTTGCCGCGAGCTGACCAAAACTTATGAGGAAGTAATCAGAGGGAGCCTTTTCGAATTAGCCGAGCGTGCCCAGCAAGAGCTCCTAGGAGAAATCACATTGGTGGTTGCTGGGGCGCAGGCGAGGGAAATAACACCGGCGGATATTCAGGCAGAACTCTTACGGCTGGCTGAGGCTGGCATCTCAAGAAAAGAGGCAATTTCCGAGGTTATGAGCCGGCTTGGAGCGCCTAAGCGTGAAGTCTTTGATTTGGCGCTGAACGTCGATTTCAGGCCCCTTTCTTGAGCCTAAACTTGCCCCTATGGCCTCCAATAAAGCTTTCTACCTAACGACACCGATTTACTATGTAAATGACGCTCCGCACATCGGTCACGCCTACACAACCACTGCTGGGGACGTGCTCACTCGTTGGCACCGTCAGCGCGGTGAGGCGGTTTGGTATTTAACTGGCACTGATGAGCATGGCCAAAAGGTGATGCGCACTGCTGAGGCGAATGGAGTAGATCCACAAGTTTGGGCTGACAAACTTGTTGAGTCTGCTTGGCTTCCAGTGCTTCAAACCATCGATGTTAAAAACGACGATTTCATTCGCACAACCGAAGATCGCCATATCGAACGTGTTCAAAGATTTTTGCAACGCCTTAAAGATGCCGGTCATATTTATGCAGGTCCTTATGAGGGTCCATATTGTGTTGGTTGCGAAGAATTTAAATTAGCTGGCGATTTGATTGATGGGGAAGGTGAATACAAAGGACAAAAGTGCTGTCCAATTCACTCAAAGCCGGTTGAGACTGTAGCTGAAACAAATTGGTTTTTTAAATTGTCGGAATACGGCGATAAGTTGTTAAAGCATTACGAAGAAAATCCAAATGCGATTCGCCCACAATCTGCGTACAACGAAGTGGTTTCTTTCCTAAAAACCGGTCTTCAGGATTTATCAATTTCAAGAAGCACATTTGATTGGGGAATTCCGGTTCCTTGGGATCAAAGCCAAGTGGTTTATGTTTGGTTTGATGCACTTTTAAATTACGCAACTGCAGTTGGACTAGATGATGCGCCAGGAACTGAAGGCGCTGAAAAATTTGCAGCAACATGGCCTGCTGATGTGCATTTGGTCGGTAAAGATATTTTGCGATTCCACGCAGTAATTTGGCCAGCTATGTTGATGGCTGCAGAAGTGGCCTTACCTAAATGTGTTTATGCACACGGCTGGCTATTGGTCGGTGGCGAAAAAATGTCAAAATCAAAATTGACTGGCATCGCCCCATCACAAATTGTTGACCACTTTGGTTCGGATGCATTCCGTTACTATTTCATGAAAGCAATCCAATTTGGTCAAGACGGATCATTTTCTTGGGAAGATATGTCGGCCCGGTACACCGCAGATTTGGCTAATGGGCTAGGAAATTTGGCATCCCGGTTAGCGGCAATGATCGGCAAATACTGCGATGAAAAACTTCCAACCCCAGGCGCAGACACTGACGATGAGATTGCGTTGAAGAATCTACTTGCGAAAACGGTAGTTAATGCAGATGCTGCTATTTTGGAACTTGATTTTTCACATGGAATCAATGCAGTGAAAGAATTCATCGATGCAGTAAACCTTTATGTAACAAATCAAGAACCTTGGAAAGTTGCAAAAAATGAAGATGCTGCAAGTGTGGAACGTTTGCACACAATTCTTTACACAATTGCAGACGCCTTACGTGCGATTGCGGTTTTGTATCATCCAGTGATGCCAAAAGCGACCGCTGAATTATGGCGTCAACTTGGAGCAGACCAATCCATTGGGGAACTTGAATCGCAAAGAATTCAAGATTCAGCAAATTGGCGCGTCCTTCCAGTTGGTTCACATGTAACAAAGGGTGCAGTGCTGTTTCCGCGTTTAGAAGAAGAAACTGCTTCTTAAGTGTCTACCGAACCTTTGCGTCAACGTTCTGACTGGGACCCAAATAAAAAACGGGAAATGGAATTACCACCCACACCAGAGCCGTTACCAATACCAGTGGTTGATACTCATTGCCATTTGGATATTGAAGATGGCGACCTGTACTTAACTCCTTCACAGGCACTTGAACGTGCAACTTCTGTCGGAGTGGACCGAATTGTGCAGGTAGGTGTGGATGTTGAAAGCTCACGCTGGGGACTGGAACTGGCGGCCAAGACAGATCGGATTTTGGCAACAGTTGCAATTCACCCAAACGAAGCGCCGAGAATTTTTGCAGATAAAGGTCGCGATGCGCTCGATGAAGCGTTAGCGGAAATATCTAGCATGGCGAAACATCCGCGAGTCCGCGGCATTGGTGAAACTGGACTCGATTTTTTTAGAACTGAAGCAGAGCTGCTAGCAGTGCAAGAGGAGTCTTTCAGAGCACACATTCAGATTGCTAAAGAGAATCAGAAAGCTTTGATTATTCATGACCGAGATGCTCATGATGACGTCGTACGGGTTTTGAAATCTGAAGGCGCACCAGAAAAAGTTGTGTTCCATTGTTTCTCTGGTGACGAATCGCTTGCGCGTATTGCAAGTGAAAACGGTTGGTATTGCTCATTCTCAGGCACAGTTACATTTAAGAATTCAAACAATTTGCGATCAGCTTTAGCTTTACTTCCGCCAGAATTGATTTTGATTGAAACCGATGCACCGTTCTTGACACCAACTCCGTATCGCGGCCGACCAAATGCAAGCTATTTGATTCCATTGACTGCAAGATTCATGGCAGAGGTTCGGGGCATGGAACTCGAAAGTTTATGCAAGCATTTGTCGGATAACGCAGAATCTGTGTTCGGGAATTTCAGCAATGTCTGAACTACTAAACGCGACCGAGATTCGTGAACTAGCTGCCAGGATTGATCTAAAACCCACAAAAGTCTGGGGCCAAAACTTTGTGATTGATGCAAACACTGTTCGTTCAATTGTGAAGCATGCGGGTATTAACCCAAGTGATGATGTTATTGAAGTAGGGCCAGGACTTGGTTCTTTAACCCTTGCTTTATTGCCCGCTAGTAGATCAGTCACTGTAATCGAAATCGACCCAAAACTTGCAGTACTACTACCGGAAACTGTAAACAAAAAAGCGGCTGAATTTGCAACCAATTTGACAGTAGTCCAACAAGATGCCCTAACAGTTAAAGAATTAGCAATTAGTCCAACTGCTTTAGTCGCAAATCTTCCTTACAACGTTTCGGTGCCAGTGATCATCCATTTATTAACTCAATTTCCATCGATTCAAAAAGTTTTAGTGATGGTGCAAGCTGAAGTCGCTGATCGACTTGCTGCAACTCCTGGCTCAAAAATTTATGGAGTGCCTAGTGTTAAGGCTAGGTGGTTTGGCAAAGTCCAAAAAGTAGCCACAATCGGCAAGAACGTTTTTTGGCCTGCACCAAATATTGAAAGTGCTTTAGTCTTAATTGAACGACACAAATCACCACTAGCGGAAATCTCACAAACAGAACTATTTGCGGCAATTGATGCGGCGTTCGGCCAACGTCGCAAGATGCTTAGGTCTGCTCTTAATACCTGGGCAGCCGGTAATGCGGAAAAGATTTTGATTCATGCGGGAATTGAACCCACATTACGAGGCGAAGAACTAGATGTGATGGACTTTGTGAATATTGCAAAGGCGAAGCGCGAGATTGGGGGAGTTTGATGGCAAGAATTAAGTCTGTTGAAGTCAAAGTCCCTGCAAAAGTAAACCTTGCTCTAAAGGTTGGTGGCATAGGTGCAGATGGATATCACCCAATCGAAACTTTGTTTCATGCGGTAGGTATTTATGACACCATCGTCGCAACTCCAAGCAGCGTTTTGGGCTTGGAATTTTCAGGAGAAGGCGCTCAGTCGCTACCTTTAAACAATTCAAATTTAGCTTGGAAGGCGGCTGAACTAATTGCAGAATACGCAGGAGTTGAGCCACACGTACATCTGAATATTCACAAAAATATTCCGATCGCTGGGGGGATGGCTGGAGGAAGTGCCGATGCCGCTGGCACATTGGTGGCCTGCGATGCGTTGTGGCAGTTGAATCTGACCCGCGATGAATTGATGTCGTTAGCTGCCCAACTTGGCAGTGATATCTCTTTCCCACTAGTTGGTGGTACTGCGATTGGCCGGGGAAGAGGCGAGGATGTCACTTCGCTCTTGACTCGCGGTGAAATTCATTGGGTATTTGCAGTATCAGCCGAAGGTTTGTCGACACCAAAGATTTATAAAGTGTTTGACGAAATGAATCCAAATCCAGTAGAACCAAAAATTTCAACAGATTTGATTGCGGCGCTTACAGGTGGGGACATAAAAACTGCTGCGAAATTGATGGTGAATGATTTACAAGCGCCGGCTATTTCACAAAGACCAGTACTTGCAAGAATTCTTCAGGCCGGAGATCATGCAGGCGCGTTGCACGGAATTGTTAGTGGTAGTGGCCCAACATGTGCATTTGTGGCCAGATCACATGCAGATGCGATCAATATCGCTAACGAATTGCAAGTTTCTGGTGTGGTTGAACGCACCTTGATTGGGGCTGGGCCAGTTAAGGCCGCCCACGTAACCGAAATAACTTACTTTTAAAGTCCTGCAATCACTATTTCAGATAGTGCCTTGCGCTCTCGATTTGCTGCTTCGCGAGCCAAAATCGCTTCTGACAAATCACTGTCGTTTGCATACTTGCCAACTGCAACTAGGACGACTGGTTGTAGGTTTTCGGGATTGCCAAGAGCGCTAAGAAGTCCATCTTTATCGAAGCCGCCAATTTGATGGGTGTGAAGTCCAATTGCTTGCGCCTGCAAAACTAATTGGCCAACTGCAAGTCCTGTATCAAAAGGTGCAGAAGCGCGCACTTCACCTTTTTCATTTGTCTTTTCGTGCAAGACTGCAATCAAAGCAGAAGCTTTTGGCGCCCACTCAACATTGAAACCTGACAAAGTAGAAGAAAACTTTTCAAACAATTCATCTCCGCGAGTAGCAACTGCAAATCGCCAAGGTTGCATGTTGTTTGCACTAGCCGCCCATCGAGCTGCTTCAAGAATTGTAACTACCTCTTCTTCGGAAATTTCGTAGTTGGAATCAAAAGCACGCGTGCTCCAACGTTCCAAAATGATTGGGTGTAATTCAGCTGTGGTCTGTGCTTTTTTCATATTTCCTACTTCGCTAGTTTCAATACTTTTCCAGCCAAAGATCTTTGACTGTTTCTTAATAGTTGATCAACAATTTCGTTCATTACTTTTACAGATGGTGCGTCTGGATTTGAAATTGGAAGTGGCACACCATCATCTCCACCTTCACGGATTCGCACATCAAATGGAATCTTGCCTAAAAGTGGAACATCCTTTTCGGTGGCTTTCGTGAGTTCGGTTGCAACTTTTACGCCACCACCTTGACCAAACAAGGCCATTTCCTCTCCACATTTTTCGCAAGTAACTGCGCTCATATTTTCAATTACGCCAGCAATTCGCTGAGAAATTAGGGTTGCCATCATGCCAGCGCGTATCGCAACTTCCGCTGCAGCAATTTGTGGAGTTGTGACCACAATGATTTCAGCATTTGGCAATAACTGTGCAGTCGAGATTGCAATGTCACCGGTTCCTGGCGGTAAGTCGAGAAGCAGAATATCTAAATCGCCCCAGTAAAAATCTGCCAAAAATTGTTCGAGCATTTTTCCTAGCATTGGGCCGCGAAGTGCAACTGGGCGAGATGTATCTCCACCCTTCATTCCAAGTACGGAAAGGGCCTTCACCCCATGGGCTGATGGCGGGATGCGTAGATCAGGATCGATTTGGGTTTGTTCGGCACTAAGTCCAAGGATGCGTGGAATTGAATGCCCGTAAATATCAGCATCAATGATTCCAACACTTAAACCTTTTTGCGCAAATGCAACTGCAAGATTTGCAGTGAGTGAAGATTTACCAACTCCACCTTTTCCTGATGCAATTGCGAAGACGCGAGTCTTTGAATCAGGGCGAACAAATGGAATTTCTCGCTCAGGTCCACGCAGCTGAAGTTTCAACTTAGTGCGTTGCTCATCACTCATCACGTCGAGTTCGACATTCACCTTTGAGACGCCTTCAATTTTCATGACCGCGTTTTCGACGCGAGACACAATTGATTCGCGCATTGGACAGGCTTTAATTGTTAAGAAAACTGCGACCGCAACTTCAGAGCCTTTGATGGAAACCGACTTAACCATGCCAAGTTCAGTAATTGGCTTATGGATCTCAGGATCTTCGACCGTTTCTAGAGCTTTGAGGATATTTGCTTCAGATAGCACTAAGAGAGCCTAAATCCTTATGCTTCTGGGCGCTCGTCGAGTTCTTCAGTTACAGCCTTTGAGCGGGATTCAATCTCATCCACTAATTCTTCGAGTTCGCCACGAACGAAATCACGTGTGGCAACTTCACCAAGCGCAATTCGAATGGCAGCAATTTCTCGACTTAAGAACTCAGTCTCCGCAATCAATCTTTCAGTGCGCGAGCGATCGTCAGCCGATGTAACTCGATCGCGGTCGGCTTGACGATTTTGCGCCAACAAAATTAAGGGTGCTGCATAAGAAGCTTGCAATGACAAAAGCAATGTTAAGAAGATGAATGGATAAGCATCAGGACGCAACCCTGCTGGTGAAAAAATGTTCCACAAAACCCAACCGACAATAAAAACTGTCATATAAGCAATGAAACGCCAAGAGCCAATAAAGCGAGCAATTCGTTCTGAAAGCTTGCCGAAAGTTTCTGGATCGTAAGTAGGTTTGAGACTGCGACGTTGTTCTAAAGGTGCATCAAGGCGTGGACCACGCACAACACGGCGTTCTTCATCACGAGCCATCAGACACCTCCTCTTCATCTGCATCGCGCCAATCTTCAGGCAACATATGGTCAACCAAGTCGTCCACTGTTACCGCGCCAAGTAATCGACCGGTTTCGTCAACTACCGGCAAAGCCACCAAGTTGTACGTCGCAAAATAGCGAGCAACAGTTGTTAATGGTGACTCTGGACCAATTGGTTCTAAGTCTTTATCAATCACCGCCGATACCAGTGATGAAGGTGGTTCTCTAAGTAGTTTTTGAAAATGTGCAACACCTAAATATTTACCAGTTGGAGTCTCGAAAGGTGAGCGCACTACATAAACCTGCGCAGCAATCGCTGGCGAAAGGTCTGGGTTTCTAACCCGTGCCAATGCATCCGCAACTGTTGCATCTGGCGGCAAAATCACAGGTTCAGTTGTCATCATGCCACCGGCTGTGTAGTCACCGTATGAAATCAAGCGCTTTAGATCTTCTGCATCTTCAGGTTCAAGTGCCTCGATAATTTCTTGTGCTTGTTCGTTTGGAAGTTCTTTCAACAAGTCGGCTGCGTCGTCCGGATCCATTTCTTCGATTGCATCAACCACTCGATCCAAACCGAGTTTTGAAACCAGCTCAACGCGGTCATCTTCTGGAAGTTCTTCTAAAACGTCTGCAAGACGTTCGTCATCAAGTTCTTGTACAACCGCAAGCCGGCGGCTCTCTGGAAGATCGCGAAGTGCGGAAGCCAAGTCAGCTGCGTGCATTCCAGATAGTTGTTCTAAAAGATTGTCTACAGGTTGCTGTGGTTGGTCGGCACCTAGTCCGCTTAGTTCATTCCATTCAACAGTAAGGCCATCACCAAGTCTGCGAAAACCAGATCCAAGTTTGCGAACAAAAACGCGAGTAACAGACCAGTCGCGAGTTCGCGCGTTCCACTCAAATGCAAGATCGCCGATCACAACTTCTTCATTGCCAGCTAGCAAACGAACTTTTCGATCCAGAAGTTCTGCAACCATCAATGTTTCATTGTGGCGCTGAGCAAAACGGCGAAGATCAACCTTGCCAGTTGTGATGACTTGGCCAGGTTCGATGGAAGTGACGCGAGTGATTGGCATGAAAATTCGACGACGTGGTTGAACTTCAATAACAAGTCCAGTGACGTTTGGCGCTTTGCCAGCCCTAATAGTGACTACGACGTCTCGCACCTTGCCAACTGAGTCGCCCTGTGGGTCAAAAACTGCAGTGTCGGCCAGGCGCCCTACGTATACGCGAGTCTGGGTTTTCACAGGGGCAAGGGTAATCGCGCTAGAGAGCCAAATTGACCACGATTTAGAGGTCGCTAAGCATCTCCTAGTACCCTGCAGGAGTGGCTGAACTTTTAGACCTGCGATTCCTTGGCTCTGTGCTTGTGACTTTGATAGTCATCATGGATCCGCCAGGCGTGGTTCCAATTTTCATGGGATTAGTAGGCAAAAGACCTGCCAGAGAGCGCTCGCGTTTAGCGTTCCAAGCCACTATGACTTCTTTTGGTGTAATTGTTTTGTTCGCCGTTCTTGGCCAGCAGGTTTTGTCTTACCTAAAGATTTCCCTTCCAGCTCTTCAAGGCGCTGGCGGTTTGCTGCTTCTTTTGGTTTCACTTGAATTGTTAACAGGCCAAGCAAATAAACCAACGACCGAACAAGATGTGAATGTGGCATTGGTGCCACTTGGTACACCACTTTTGGCAGGGCCTGGAGCAATTGTTGCCACAATTTTGTTCGCCCAAAAAGCCGATGGCACACCCCAATATCTTTCATTGGCAGTTGGCGTAGTGATTGTGCACTTGTTGATTTGGCTGGCGATGCGCTTTAGTGGTGCAATCGCGCGAGTTGTTGGGGATGCTGGAATCACAATCATCACCCGAATTGCAGGTTTATTACTTGCTGCTATCGGTGTGCAACTAATTGCCGATGCAATTTTCGGATTCATTCAAGCGAGTTTGTGATGACTCGAATAATTGCCATCGTTAACCAAAAAGGTGGAGTCGCAAAAACCACTACTACGGCATCGCTTGGTGCAGCACTTGCAGAGCTTGGGGAAAAAGTTTTACTCGTGGACCTAGATCCTCAAGCAAGTCTCACTTTTTCATTAGGCATAGATCCTGAAGATATTGAGCTTTCAATTCGCGACATTTTGCTTGGCAATACATCTGCTTTTGAAACCATGATTGATACTGACGATTACGTTGATTTAATTCCAGCCACAATCGAATTAACAGCGACCGAAGCGCAATTAGTAACAGCTGCTGGCCGTGAATATGTTTTACGCGAAGCGTTAAAAACCGTTTCTGAAATGTATGACTGGGTGCTTTTAGATTGTTCACCGAGTCTTGGCATAGTCACGCTAAATGCGCTCACAACCGCTACCGATGTAATCGTGCCGATGCACTGCGAAACTTTGAGCCACAGAGGCTTGGGACAATTGCTAGAAACAATCAAAGAAGTTCGGCAATACACAAATCCGGAA
>JBEBBT010000062.1:0-5746 GCA_041158245.1 Actinomycetota bacterium
ATCAATTACTTCTCTTCTAAAAATGTAACAACCTGCATTGATTTGATTTGTCACGATCTGAGAATCATCTGTCGGCTTTTCTAAGAATTGAGTGACGAAACCCGCAGCATCAGTCGGTACCAGGCCAAATGGTCGCGGGTCTTCAACTGCTATTAGATGTAATGAGACTGCCGCTTGCTGCTCTTGAAAATCTGCTAGTTGCCCTATCAGAGAATGTCCACTCAGTACATCTCCATTGAAAATAAAAACCGGCTCATCTTCGCTAGATTCCAGTGCGCTAGCGACGTTTCGGATTGCGCCACCGGTGCCTAGCGGAGACTCCTCAGTCACATATTGAATTTCGATTCCGAATTTAGAGCCATCCCCAAAATATTCTGTAAATACCTCAGACTTGTAACTTGTACTTAAAATAATTTTGGTGATTCCAGCAGCTTTGGCCTTAGCAATTTGATGAGCAGTGAATGGCACATTTGCCACCGGCAGCATTGGCTTCGGGGTGGTCAATGTGAGCGGTGATAGCCGAGTTCCTTGTCCACCAACAAGCAATATTGCTTCCACTCAAATCCCCAATTCCAAAAACTTTTAGGAGCGTCGAACTTTAGTCACAAAAACATCATTCGCATCGAGGCTCACGACCACGGTTGAAAGTGGCTGCCTGCGAAGCCACTTGATTGCCCGCGCCCGAATTGATTCCTCATCAAATATGACGGGTAAGCCAGTTGCGCTTAGCAGAAGTGACTTCCATATTGGCGTTTGCGCACTCGCAATTACTAAGCCGCGTGTGGTGTTTTGATTTTGATACAGCACATTTAGGGACGCTTCACCTAGATCTTGAGTATCTAATCGCTTAACTTTCTCGATTGATGCTAATGCCGCATTTGAGATATCACCTGTAGCGCCGACTGCAATCACATCTGGATCGGATGTCTGCAATAGATACTGTGCAGTTTGCAGATTGAGAAGTCCATTTCCAGTAAGCAACAATGGCCTAGATGTACGAACACTTAAGTTTGTTGCAATGGCTAGTTGTTCTGGGTTGTTGATATTTGCAAGAACGAATTTTTCTCCTGTTGCATCAACTAATGTTTGTGCGACAAGTTGTGCAGTTTCAAAGAAACTGTCCCCCTGATAGTTCTTAATGGTCTTGCCAGAAAGCGAAATCGCATTTGTGATTTCAGGATCAATTTCACCAACCACCGAGACTTCAGTTACAGCATTTGCATTGATAAATTCCATAATTCGAGCTGCATCATTTTTTGCTTTTGAAACTAATATCGCAGATTTTGAGATGCCGGCTAGAGTCGAAGCAATAGCCAAATTTTCGGATGAGGTTGCGTTGTTTTGAACTATTACTAACTTAGTTGCGGTTGCTCCTGGGATTTTCGCAAAGCCCAAACTTCTCTCGCCTAGTACGGCTTTAGAAAAACTAGGGGCAGATGTTTCAACAAATGAAGCCAGTGCTTTCCAAATCCAAGTGCTTTGCAATGTATCACCATCAACAGATTGCACGCGAGATCGGAATTTTTCACCTGAGATTGTTGCGGTTGCACCACTAGTGGAATATGCAACTGCGGTTTTAACACCGCCTGATAAATAGCGGTCCGACAAATCTAAATATGCCACATCAGCCAATCCAAAAGCATTAGCCAAGGTTTCTTGCGATCTGATTCGCGGACTCCAGACACTTACCGAAATCGCAGCAGTTGGCATTAATGACCAAGGGTCTGGCACTGCCCTATAAAACGGGCGAGCAGTTCCACCCCAGACGTCTTCATTGTTTTGTGTGTAACCACCGGTAGCTGCCGCAAAAAATGTTTGTACAACTTTGCCGTTATAGAGAACAAAGTTACTGCGCGATTCATCAACCTTGCTCGCATCTACCGCTGACTTCCATCGCTCGCCACCCGAACTGTTTATTTTTGACCATCCAACATAATTTTGATCTCGGATGTCGTCATAAACCATGCAGTCGCATGCGCCCATTCGGTTATTTAAAGAACCATCCGAGTTGTAAACGCGGTTGTATGCAAAAGATCGCGCAGCTATAGCTTGGGCTATTAAAGATTCGGTTGGCCAAGAGTTTGAAACTTCGCCGATTCCATAAATGTATTCGTCGTGCAAGCTAACTCGGTTTGTAACTTGCATCCCGGAGACATAGGTATCGGTAGCTGCAGCCGCTTTGATTCTCAAATTCCCATAGCGATACAACCGGCCATTCGCATTAGTTTCATTAGGACCGATAACTTGAATTGCCGAAGGCGTATCCCCTAAATCTTTATCAAACCGAGTGCCACTCCAAGTTGCGACAACTTTTGCAGTTGGCCCAAGTGTCTGACCTTTGCTGGTGGTGACAGAAACCAATACTGCATCGGCATCAAAACTAAAAGATGCGCTTTCGCTAGCAACTAAGTCGATTGCTGTTCCATCGTCCGCGGTGAGCCTCCACTTGCCTACTACTCCATTAACTTCTCGAAGTCTCAAAGTTAAACTGCGAATGCGGTTTTGAAGTGAGACCCATAGGTCCGCATCGTCTACAGCTGGACCAATATTGGTGCCACTGAAGTAATAAGTAAGAATTTCAGCTGCGGTTTTACCCTCGTTCGCCATCGCATATGCGCCCCATTGGGACATGCCAATTCCGTGGCCCCAGCCACTTCCGCTAAAAGCGAAGTTAGCGGGAGCAACTGGTTCTTTGATTTCCGGCATTTGCAATAAATCAACAGGTTTCGGGGCGTCGCGTTTATAGATTTCCCGGGCATAAACCGCAAGCCGCTGATCGGATAGTGTTTGTGAAAAGTCTGTGGCGAAAACATTTTGAATAAATGGCCGAGTTGAAATGTATGCCTGATCAAATTCAGAAATTGTTTTCCCTACTGGCCAAATGGTCATTCGATTTGTTGTAGCGGCCAAATCCAGAACTGAGACTGCAGATTTTTCATCTCGGACGAATAACGTGTTTGGTTGTTCAACAAGCGCATTTGAAAGTGTTATTGAAAGCTGTTTCAAATCAGAATTATGAACTCTAGTGAAACCATTGAACTTCAATAGTTGACTGTCCGGAATATCAATTGAACTTGCTATGAGTGTGCCAGTTTCAGCACCTAAAACCGAGAGAACTTCTTTTGCAATTTTGGTTCCATTTTTTGAAATCGGAACTAGCGGCACCTGCTTTGCATTTGCAAATGTAAGTGCTTGCAATAAGTGTCTTGGATCTTGGTTTAAGTCGGTCAAAACTGCTGAATCAAATCTGCTGTCATCCCCACTTTGCCAAAGCTGAAGTGAAACATCCGCGGGTGAACTTGAATTAATTCTCTTAACTTTAATTCCTGAACTTCGCAGCGTTTTCACCACGGAACTAGAAACCATTTCTTTAGTTCCGATAATTGTCACATTCTTGATTGTGCGCCTTTGTAGTTCCCTAACTGCTGACTTTGAAGGTGCGCTAGCAATTGTTGCAAGTAAAACTTGATTTGTAACGCTTGCAAAATTTGTTGCAATCGCAGTCGTCGCCAAAGACTTTGAGGAGTAAGCAACTAGCACTGCAGAAGAAGTTTCAATTGGATTGTTTTTTGCGGCTAGGTTGATGGCAGAAATTTGCCCAGCCACTGAGTTGGGGCTGACAATCCTTTTTGCATTTGGACACAATTCTTCTCGGTAGGTTTTTGCAGGCGATGCCGTAACAATTTTTAGAAACTGCCTTTTTGAAACTCCCGGCTTTGACCCAACCGAAGGTGTGACAACAACTTGAAATGGACCGGCTGTTAAATCTTCAATTGATTCATTCTCGAAATTAACTTCGAAATTTCCGGCAGCCGTTTTTTCGCCAGTCTGTGAAATCACAGTGTCACCAGTGCATAAACTTAAAAGATCGACCCGCCACTTGCCTGCACTGTCGAGATTACCTTTGACTTGCAATGTTCCGGAATTTAAATTCCAAACTTCTGGGGTGATTTTTACGATACTTGCGTTTGGTGCATCTAATGCGGATGAGGTGGTTGTTCCAAGTAATAATGAAAAGATTACGCCAATCCCAACCAACGCATAAATTCGCGAAATCCGGTTTGGAAAAGCCAACATTGAAAATTACCTCCAGGCGCAGGGGAAGAATGCACCAATGCGGCAATTTTGCCCCAAATACACGCTTTACTCATGGATGAATTGCGCAGGAATCTTGAATAAATAGTGCAGAAATGTCCAAGTCGGGCAATACCGCAATTTTTGGCAGGTGCCACAACTTGTTTGGGGCAGAATTGTCCCCCTAAACAGACCAGAAAGTCCTGCCTTGTCGATTGCTCGAATAGCTCGAATAGCCGCTATCGGTGTGCTTGTTGCAACCGTAATTAGTGGTGGAGCAATCTCGTACATAAATTCAGCTGTCGGCAACATAAAAACGCAAAATATTGACGACCAACTCGGCTCGAATCGCCCTGAGCCCGGACCTGCCATCAACCTTTTGTTAATTGGATCGGACACACGTGCCGGCCAGGGAAAAGGTTTTGGTTCGCCTGGTGAATTTGGTGGTCAGCGTTCTGACACAAATATCTTGGTTCACATTTCTGAAAACCGAGATTGGGCAACAGCGGTAAGCATCCCACGCGATACATCAGTTGATATGCCAGATTGCACTCGCGAAGATGGCACCATTTCAAAGGGATACAACGGTCGCTTCAACGAAGCCTTCGGTCGCGGTGGCGCCGCATGTGTAATTAAAACTCTTGAAACAATTACAGACATCAAGATTGATCACTTCATCATTGTTGACTTCACTGGCTTTAAAAATGTGGTTGATGCGCTAGATGGAGTTGATGTTTGTTTAACAGCAGCAGTTAACGACCAAAAGAGTCATTTGAATTTGCCTAAGGGAATTTCTACCATCTACGGAAAAGATGCCCTTGCTTTCGTACGCGCTCGCAAAACCCTCGGCGATGGTGGAGACATCTCGCGAATCCGTCGCCAACAAGATTTTCTTGCATCAATGGTGCGCAAAGCCACTAGCAAAGGCATTCTGCTAAATCCATTCAAAGTGACTGCTTTAATCAAGGCTGTAACCGGATCTTTAACAACTGACGAAGCCCTAGGTTCAGTAGATGGACTTAAAGAACTCGCATTCAACATGCAGGAGCTACGTCCAAGCAGCGTTCGATTTATTACTGCGCCGTGGAAACCAGATCCAAACAACTGGGTGAAAGTCATATTCTCGGAAAAAGCAACCGAACTTTGGACTGCACTCAAGAACGATATTCAGTGGCCAGCTCCTCCTGACAATGGTCCAAATGGAAAACCTTTGACCGTCGCTCCTAGCGATGTTTATCTTGCGGTTTTGAACGCAACTGACACGAGTGGTTTAGCTGCACAAAAAGCCGAGCTTTTTGCCGACCTTGGCTACAACGTCAAAGGCACTGCAAATGCACCAGTGTCGCTAGGTGAAGAAACTGCAATCTATGCGATCAAGGGTAAAGAAAAACAAGCTCAGACTCTTGCCACTGCCATGGGAATTACTGAAATCAAAGTTTTGAAAAAGCAAGGCACCTTGCCAGCAGGGTTGGTAGTTGTGGTTGGAAACAACTGGAACGATCCAAAGAGTGTGAAGATTAAGACCAAACCATCATCAACTCTGTATGGACCAACTGAAGGTCGTGCCGCTGATGAAACCGATTGTTCACCAGCCTAAAAACTATGCGTGTGGGCTTGTTAGAAAGCCCCAGCCCCAAGCCATGTGCATTGTGGTCAAAGCAATTGGTATCAA
>JBEBBT010000063.1:0-15177 GCA_041158245.1 Actinomycetota bacterium
CCTGCTGGGGTAGACGTTGTAAATGTTGAAAGTGCAGATGAACTGCTCCGCGCAGTTTTGCAAAACATTACAAAAGCGGACGCACTAATCATGGTGGCAGCAGTTGCGGATTATCGACCAACCTCTGTAACCGAATCCAAAATCAAAAAATCATCTGGCGGTATTGAGAACATTCCGCTGAGCGAAAATCCAGACATTCTTCGAACTGTGGTCGAATTGAAAAAACCGAACTTTACGGTGGTTGGTTTTGCGGCTGAAACTGGCGATGCCAACCAAAGTGCACTGGAATACGGTTTAATTAAATTAGCCACCAAAGGCGTGGACGCTTTAGTCGTAAACCAAGTGGGAGTTGGACTGGGTTTTGAGGTGGATGAAAACGCAGTGACAATCGTCAGCCCGCACTTTGAGCCCATCACTGTTCCCGCTACTTCTAAGGCCAAAATTGCAGAAACTGTCTGCAATGTGGTCAAAACCCTGATTTCACGCACAAACATTTAGCCAACTCCTACACTCCGCCGAGTTTGAGAGAGGAATTCTGTGTCTAACCGCTTGTTCACATCTGAGTCTGTAACCGAGGGTCACCCAGACAAAATGGCTGACCAAATCTCCGATGCAATTTTGGACGATCTGCTTGGTCAAGACCCCAAGAGTCGCGTGGCCGTAGAAACTCTTTTAACTACCGGCCAGGTTCATGTTGCGGGTGAAGTAACCACTGAAGGTTTTGCAGATGTTATGCAAATTGTGCGAAACGTGGTTCTGGACATTGGATACGACTCATCCACTAAAGGATTTGATGGAAACTCATGCGGTATTCAGGTTTCAATCGGAAAGCAATCCGCCGACATTGCGCAAGGTGTAGATACAGCTTACGAATCCCGCGCTGAATCATCAGCCGATCCACTTGATGCTCAGGGAGCTGGCGATCAAGGATTGATGTTCGGCTATGCGTCAACCGATACAACAAGTTTGATGCCGCTACCAGTTCATTTGGCGCACACGCTTGCACAGCGACTAACCGCAGTTCGCAAGTCTGGTGAATTAAGTTATTTGCGCGCAGATGGAAAGACTCAAGTAACTATTGAATACGATGGCGATAGACCAGTTCGCCTTGACACAATTGTGGTCTCATCGCAACATGCAGAAGAAGTTGATTTAGAAAAAACTCTAATTCCAGAAATCAAAAAATTCGTGATTGATGAAGTTTTGAAATCTGAGCAATGGCGCGATCTCGATGTTAAGTCGCCAAAAATTCTGGTAAATCCAACTGGTCGCTTCGTTGTTGGTGGACCAATGGGAGACGCCGGACTCACTGGCCGCAAAATTATTGTTGACACATACGGTGGTATGGCGCGACATGGCGGCGGTGCGTTCTCAGGTAAAGACCCTTCAAAAGTTGACCGTTCAGCTGCGTATGCAATGCGCTGGGTGGCAAAAAACGTAGTTGCAGCTGGCTTGGCAAGCCGATGTGAAGTACAAGTTGCATACGCAATTGGTAAAGCGCATCCAGTTGGACTTTTTGTGGAAACTTTTGGCACCGGAATCGTTCCGGATAATCAAATTCAAGATGCAGTCCTCCAGGTGTTTGATCTGCGTCCAGCGGCAATCATTCGCGACCTAGAGTTACTCAATCCAGCGGTTGTTCAATATCGAGCCACATCCGCTTATGGACATTTTGGGCGAGAAAAAGTTGCCTACGAACAACTAGTCCCAGGCACCCCATGGATCACGAGGCCTTCGGTTTCGACATTTACATGGGAGCGCACAGATCGGGTAGAGGCGTTAAAGGCAGCTGTAAAGGGTTAGGCCCTTCGCACCGGTCAGAGTTTGCGGGCAGACTTGAGCCACTATGTTCAACCAGAAGTACGCTCAAGTAATCGCAGATATTTCATTACTGCATGTTGATCGTGCCTTTGATTACGCAATTCCTGAAAATTTACTGCCACAAGTGCATATTGGTAGTCGAGTTGGAATCAGTTTCGGTGGACGTAAAGCGGTTGGATTTGTTTGCGCAATAGTGGATTCCACTGAGCGACCAGAAAAAGTCTCGGAAATTGAAAGTGTTATCGACGGAATTGCGGTAGTAACTCCAGAAATCTTTGAATTGTCCCGAATTATTGCTGATCGTTACATAGCAACGCAGGGTGATGTCTTGGGCTCTGCAATTCCACCTCGACAGGCAAGAGTGGAATCCAAAGTTCTTGCGCATTTGCCGGTAGGGGCCAATCCAGTTAATCCGGATTACACCTACAGCGTCAATTGGAATTTTTATTCAAATGGAAACGCATTCTTAAATCGCATTGAAAAATCTGAATTAGCTCGTGCAGCTTGTGTAGTGGGACCTGGCCACAATCTCAATGAGTTAGTTGTTGACGCCATTATCGCTGCGCGAAAGGCGGATCATGGCGTAATCGTCGCTCTACCGGATGCTAAAGATGTGGATCGATTTGTAAAGGTTCTTTCAAGATTTGTTCCACGCGATGAGATTGGAATTTTCGGCAGCGACCAAAAACCATCAGAAAGATACGCAAACTTTTTAAACGTATTGCGTGGAGATATTCGAATTGCGGTTGGAACACGTTCGGTGGTTTTTGCACCCGTGCAACAACTTAGATTGGTCGTAATTGTTGAAGATGGTGATGACTCGCACGCTGAACAACAAAATCCAGCTTGGCATGCGCGTGAAATCTTGGCACTTAGATCGATTTCACAAAACTGTTCGTTTCTAGTTATGTCCACTTCCCGTTCAGTTGAAGTGCAACAGATGTTGCAAAAAGACTGGCTTGTGGATTTGGTTTGTGATCGCAACTACTTAAGGTCTGCATCTCCAAAGGTTTATGCAACTTCAGATTCCGATCTTGCAAAAGATCCAGTTGCAAGAAATGCACGACTTCCACAACTTGTTTTTTCAACCATTAGGACTTCGCTAGTCAATGGACCAGTTTTAGTACAGGTACCAAGACGCGGTTACCAACTTCATGTTTCTTGTTCACAATGTCGCGAGGCGGTCTATTGCCGCGAATGCCACGGTGGGGTTGCACGTCAGAATGAAAAGAGTCCACTTAGTTGTATGCGCTGCGGACACAAAGAGTTGGAATGGAAATGCCAGTGGTGTGGAAATCGAAACGTTCGCTCAACCTTGGTTGGCGATGCCAGAACTGCGGAAGAGTTGGGTAGGGCATTTCCTGGAATCCCAATAAAAACTTCGGGAAAAAATTCGATTTTGGATTCCGTTGATAATTCTCCGGCTTTAGTGATTGCCACGCCTGGCGCTGAACCAGTTGTAGAAGATGGTTTTTATGAAGCTGCAATCATTCTCGATGCTGAATTGTCGCTTAGAAGAATTGACTTACGCGCAGAAGAGGAATCTTTTAGACGTTGGCAATATGTAGCAAGTTTGGTGAAACCTGAGAATGGGCGAGTAGTGGTTGTTGCTGACGAGGGCAAACCTGTCATTCAAGCCTTAATTCGTCATGATGCAATTGGTTTTGCCCAGCGAGAATTAGATTTGCGAAAGTCAGCAAATATGCCCCCAGCGCTTGGGGTAGTCGAGATTCGTTGCGACGAAGGTATGTGGCTAGATGTTTTTGATTCAATTTCGATTCCGATGGAAGCCAAAGTGTTAGGCCCAGTATTGACTCAGGAAACAAATCCAAATGTTCCAAAAGAGAGAGTGTTGATCACATATCCGCGAAGTGTCGCGTCAGAAGTGGCAAAACAAATCCGAACGGTAATCGCCAAGCGGACTGCAAATAAGAGCAAAGGCAAGTTTCATGCAAAGGTCGACCCGATTGCTTTGTAATCCGGCCGTGGTTGCTCTGCATTTAGAATGAGCCTGTGTCTATCCAACCAATTCGCTTATTTGGAGATCCGGTTCTAACCACGCCGGCTGCTCCTGTTGTTGACTTCGACAAAGAGCTAAGGCAATTGGTCGCTGATCTGACTGAAACCATGTTGGCCGCCCCAGGAGCAGGTTTGGCAGCACCGCAAATTGGTGTTGGACTGAGAGTTTTCACCTATTGGGTTGATGATGTAGTTGGACATCTAATTAATCCAAATCTTGATTTAAGTGACGAATTGCAAGATGGGCCAGAAGGTTGCTTATCCCTTCCAGACCTCACTTTCGATACAAAGCGAGCAATGCGAGTTGTTGCAAAAGGTGTAAACATGTACGGCGAGCCAATTTTGATTGAAGGTTCGCAACTTTTAGCCCGTGCAATTCAGCATGAAACCGATCATCTAGACGGAATTATTTTCATCGACCGACTTGATACCGAAGGCAGAAAAGCGGCGATGAAAGTCATCCGTGAATCGGAATGGTTTGGCGCACCTGCACCTCAAATCAAATTAAGTCCGCATTCAATCAATCCTGGACTTGGTTAATGAGAATTGCATTCGCCGGAACTCCATCGGTGGCAATTCCAACTTTAGATTCACTTATAGACAGTGAGCATGAAGTTGTTTGTGTAATTACTCAACCTCCCGCACCCCAAGGCAGAAGTAAAAAACTTATGCCAAGTGCGGTAGCTGAATTCGCCTCTTCAAAGAATTTAACAATCTTTGACCCAGTATCTATCAACACCCCAGAATCTCTAGAGCATTTAGAATCATTAAACGTTGACATCGCAGTAGTGGTTGCTTACGGTCAATTGTTGAAGCCGCAAACACTTCAAGTTTTTCCGCACGGATGGATTAACGCGCATTTTTCATTGCTTCCAACATGGCGTGGAGCGGCGCCTGTTCAAGCCGCCATCATTCATGGAGATGAATTAACAGGAGTAACTACTTTTCAATTGGAAGCCGGAATGGACACCGGTCCCATCTATGGACAGGTAACTACTGAAATTAACTCTGATGAAACCGCGGGTCAACTTCTAGAAAGACTTTCCCACATGGGGGCTGACTTGGTATTGAAAACACTGGATGCGATTTCTGCTGGTGAATCTAAACCAGTTCCGCAGAGCGAATCTGAAGTGTCATATGCACCAAAACTTTTGCCTAAAAATGGACAGATCAACTGGGCACATCCCGCGCTAGCTATTAGTCGCCATATTCGTGGTTTCACGCCAAGTCCAGGCGCATGGACAGTTTTGGATGACAATCGGATTGAAGTTGCTATGGTTGAAATTTGTGAACATTCTGAATTGATTCCGGGAGAACTTCGAATCGATAAGAACGCAGTATTTGTTGGAACTGGTTCTACTGATGTGAAACTAACCGATGTGAAACCCGCAGGAAAAGGTTGGATGCAGGCAAGTGCATGGGCAAGAGGTTTGAGAACTTCAAATGGAGTTTTTCAACATGCCTAAAAATTCTCGCGAAGTGGCCTATGACGTGTTAGCGGATGTGGCACAAAATGATGCTTATACAAATTTGGTTCTACCAAAGCACATTGAAGAATCTGAATTAGATTCCCGAGACGCTGCCTTTGTAACCGAGTTGGTTTCAGGAAGCCTGCGTATGCGTGGATTAATAGATGCAATTGTGCTTGCGGCCGGTGATCGTGAAATAGATCGCATTGATCCACCATTGCGAGATGTTTTGCGCTTAGGCGTTTACCAATTGCTTTTTATGCGGGTCCCAGATCATGCTGCAGTGTCAACAACAGTGGATTTAACAGCTTACGTTCGATTGCGTAGTGCGGGTGGATTCGTCAACGCAGTTTTACGCAGAGTAAGCGAAAAAGATTTAGACGCCTGGACTGAAATTGTTACAAATAATTTAACTGATGATTTAGATAAACTTTCAATCGAATACTCACATCCACGGTGGATAGTGTCGGCACTGCGTGATGCATTGGGAAATCACAAATCAGAAATCGCTCAACTTCTTGCAAGAGATAACGAAAGACCAGCGATTACTGGCGTTAGTCGCGGTGGCTTCGATGTAAAAGAAGATTTGCTTAATAAAGGTTGCGGCGAAGGACACTATTCACCATACGCAGTTCAAATTAACACTCAACCTCATTCACTTTCAGAAGTGCGAAATGGCAAAGCCGGTGTACAGGACGAGGGTTCACAACTAGTGGCTCTCACTCTTGCTTCTGCTAACCTCGATGGATCAGACCAAAACTGGCTAGATCTTTGTGCAGGCCCAGGTGGAAAAGCTGCTTTACTTAAATTCTTAGCCCATGAACGCGGTGCTCGACTTACCGCCGTTGAATTACAACCACACCGAGCAAAGCTGGTTCAAAATTCTTTAAATGCTGTAAAGGGTGATCACATCACAATCGTGGCCGATGGAACGGATGAGCAATTTGCAACAGGTGATTTTGATCGCGTGTTGGTGGATGCACCTTGTACGGGACTTGGAGTACTGAGGCGTCGAGCCGAAAGTCGTTGGCGAAGATTGCCAAAAGATGTTGGGGCTCTTTCAAAAATTCAGCGAAATCTCTTGGAAAACGCTTTGCGCGCAATTCGTCCCGGTGGAATCGTTGCTTATGCAACTTGCTCTCCGCACTTAGCGGAAACTGAATTTGTGGTCGAAGATGTACTGGCTGCAAATAAGTCAGTACGACTCCTTTCCGCTCCGCAAGCCTTGCAGTCAATTCCTGGATTGAAGCATGCTTCCGAACTGCCTAATCAAGGTCATTTTGTAAAGCTTTGGCCGCATTTGCATGACACGGATGGAATGTTCGTGGCCTTATTAACTCGCGACTAATCTTGAGCCATGGCTGTTTCAATTAATCCATCAATCCTTTCGAGCGACTTTGCCAATTTTGGCTCCGAAGTTCAAGGCGTTTCCCAGGCTTGCGATTTCTTGCATGTAGACGTGATGGATTATCACTTTGTACCAAATCTAACTTTTGGTCTGCCGATTGTGGAGCGTCTTAAAGAAGTTGTCGCTACTCCCATCGATGCGCACTTGATGATTGAAAATCCAGAACGTTGGGCTCCGCAATATGCAGAGGCTGGTTGTGAAAGTGTCACATTTCATTTCGAAGCAGCAAAAGATCCAGGACAAGTAATTGCAGGGATTAGAACTGCTGGTGGGTTAGTCGGCATGGGAATTAAGCCTGGTACAAAACTCGAAACGGTTGAAGATTTACTCCCGCACCTTGACATGCTTTTGGTGATGACTGTTGAACCTGGATTCAGCGGTCAATCATTTATGGCAGATATGTTGGGAAAAGTTAAAAGGGCACGTGAAATCATTGGCAAAGATGATTTGAAACTTGCTATTCAAGTAGATGGCGGCGTTGGTCCAAAAACTATTGAACAGTGTGCAGATGCTGGTGCGGATGTTTTCGTGGCCGGCCACGCCGTATTTCGGACCGAGAATCCAGCACAAGCTTGCACCGACTTAAGAAACCTTGCTCTAGCAGCGCAACAAAAATCTTGGTGGTGTGGCGGGTGATTTCTAACGACGAAAAGTTCATGCTTGAACTTTGCAATCGTGTTGAAGCATCTCTGTTTCGTCCAACTCCAAATCCAAAAGTCGGATGTCTTATTGTCAAAGACGATGTAGAAATTGGTTTTGGAATTCATAGAACTCCCGGTGGTCCGCACGCAGAAGTTATTGCAGGTGAAATCGCTGGCGAGAGCATTATTGGCGCAACTGTTTATGTGACTTTAGAACCATGTTCACATGTTGGTAAGACTGCTCCTTGCGCTGACTACTTAATTTCAAAAAAGGTCGCAAAAGTTGTTTACGGAACTTCGGACCCAACTCAAGCTGGTGGCGGCGCGCAGAAGTTAAAAGATGCTGGAATTGAAGTCGTTTCGAATATTGCAACGCAAGCTTGCGAAAGAACAATTGCGAGCTGGTTACATTTTCAAGAAACAAATCTCCCATATGTGCTTTTGAAATTCGCAAAGACAAAAGATGGATTTATCGCGAGAGCTGATGGCAGCAGTAAATGGATTTCAAACGAAGAGTCACGAAAATTGGTTCATCAATTAAGGGCTCAGTCTGATGCGGTTTTAGTCGGTTCCAAAACAGCTCAGGTGGATCTGCCCAAACTCGATGCCAGAATCGATGGAGCGGACAAACAGCCATTGGCGGTCGTAATGGGCTTAACTGATGTTTCTCTCCAGATGCCGCATGCAAAGCAACTCTTCACCCATGAACCTCGCGAGGCTTTGTCACAGATGGCGGCACTCGGTATTCAATCCGTTCTCCTCGAAGGAGGGCGAGATCTAGCCAATGCTTTTTTAGCGGATGGTTTGGTAGACGAAATTTGGGTTTTCGAAGGTGAGGCAACTTTCGGCTCAGGTATCCCAGCCCCAGAGATTTCTTCTGCAAACTGGAAAGTTCAAAATCAGCAAAGAATTGGTGGAGATACGCTCACCGTTTACGTTCGTATCTAACTGAGCGGTTAGCCTTAAGCCATGTTCACCGGAATAGTTGGCTCTCTAGGGTCGGTCTCCAGGCTTGCCTTGGGCGCTGAGTCGGCCGTAATTACGATTTCGGCACCATTTTGTTCAGAGTTAAATCCGGGCGACAGCGTGAGCGTTAATGGGGTTTGTTTGACTGCAATTGACATTACCGATGAAACGTTTAGTGCCGATGTGATGGGTCAGACCCTAAAGATGACCACCCTAGGAGAACTTGAGGTGGGCGACTTGGTGAATCTCGAATTAGCGATGAAGCCTGATTCACGTCTTGGCGGGCACATCGTTCAGGGACATGTGGACGCAGTTGGCCAAGTAATTTCAAGAACTGCCCATCCAGACTGGGAAGTGTTTCGGATTTCATTACCAAAAGAAATCTCACAATATGTTGTGGCACGTGGATCAATAACAGTTGAAGGTACTTCTTTAACGGTATCAAGTCTTGATAAGGATTGGTTTGAAGTTTCGCTCATCCCAACAACTTTAACTCACACAAATTTAGGTAAAAAGAATGTTGGCGACAAAGTGAATTTGGAAAGCGATATTCTGGCAAGACACGTAGAGAGATTGTTACAAAAATAATGTCGACTAATTGGGAATTTGATTCAGTAGAAGAAGCAATTGCAGCAATTGCAGCCGGTGAAGCTGTAGTTGTTGTTGATGATGAAGACCGGGAAAACGAAGGCGATCTGATTTTCGCAGGATCCCTGGCTACAACTGAATTAATGGCATTCACAATTCGCCATACAAGTGGCGTGGTTTGCGTTCCAATGCCAGGTGAATGGTTAGACCGGTTATCAATTCCACCTATGACTAGTGTCAATGAAGATGCAAAAGGAACTGCTTACACAGTTTCAGTCGATGCCAAAGAAGGTATCTCAACCGGAATCTCAGCAGCAGATCGCAGCGTTACCGTCTCAAAACTTTCGAACGAATCTTCCACTCCAAAAGATTTCACAAGGCCAGGTCACATCTTTCCATTGCGTGCAGTTTCAGGTGGAGTGCTTCGAAGGGCTGGTCACACTGAAGCGGCTGTTGATCTAGCCCGCCTTGCAAAACTTCCGCCAGTTGGAGTAATTGCAGAACTTGTACATGACGATGGTTCAATGATGCGGGCTGATGCATGCCGTGATTTTGCAAATGCAAACGGTTTGAAGATGATCAGCATTGCTCAACTAATCTCACACATTCGGCACACTGAAAATCAAGTGGAGCGAATTGCGTCGGCAAAAATGCCAACCGAATATGGCGATTTTCAGGCGATTGGTTTTCGTAGCAAAGTAGATGGCACCGAACACGTGGCACTTGTCAAAGGTGACATTGGAGATGGCAAAGAAGTTCTCGTTCGGGTCCACTCTGAATGCCTAACCGGTGACGCATTTGGTTCTCGTCGTTGTGATTGCGGTCCGCAATTGCATGCTGCACTTCGACAAATCTCACGCGAGGGTAGAGGTGTCTTGCTTTACATGCGTGGGCATGAAGGTCGCGGAATTGGTCTTCTAAATAAATTGCAGGCTTACCAATTGCAAGAACAAGGCTTCGACACTGTTGAAGCGAATCTGAAACTAGGAATGCCAGCCGACAGCCGGGATTATGGAACTGGTGCACAAATTTTGGTCGACCTTGGAATTAAAACAATGCGTCTACTGACAAATAATCCAGCCAAACGCGCTGGCCTTGAGGGATATGGCCTTTCGATAGTTGAGCGAGTGCAGATCGAAATCTCGCCAAACGAATCCAATATCGATTATTTACGCACCAAGCGAGACAAGATGGGTCACGATATTAAGGTGGAAAATCAATGAGTCGTGAAGGTTCACCTAGCTTTAGCAACAACGCTAAAGGCTCCAAAGTTGCCATCATCGCATCGGCTTGGCACAACCAAATTATGGATTCGCTTATTGCGGGTGCTGAAGCATCACTTAAAAAAGCAGAAGTTGAGTTTGAAGTATTTCGAGTTGCTGGTGCTTTTGAAATTCCACTTGCATGCCAGGTTGCATTGGAACACTTCGATGCAGTGGTAGCGCTTGGGGTGGTAATCCGTGGCGACACTCCACATTTTTCTTATGTTTGTGACGCGGTTACATCGGGGATCAATCAAATTATTCTTGAAACCTCCAAACCAATTGGTTTTGGCTTGCTCACGGTCGATAATGAAAAGCAAGCTTTGGAGCGCAGTCAAAAACCATTTGAAGGTGACAACAAAGGAGTAGAGGCGGCCGAAGCGGTAGTTGCTTCACTTGATGTTTTGAAGAAGATCCGCAAGTAGAATTCGCCAATGAAATCTTTCGAGGCTCTTTGGCTTGAACTGACTGAAAAGGTTCAATCTGCAGATTCAACTTCCTCAACTGTTGCGCACGTTGCAAGTGGCGTGCACGGAGTTGGTAAAAAGGTGGTTGAAGAAGCAGCCGAAGCTTGGATGGCTTGCGAGTTTGAATCTGACGAGCGTGCCGCTGAAGAGATTTCCCAGTTGATTTATCAAATCCAAGCATTGATGCTAGCTCGCGGAATTTCGCTTGAAGATGTCTATCGGAAGTTGTAATCATGTTACGCATAGCTATTCCTAATAAAGGTCAGTTGGCGGAGCCAACTAAAGAGATGTTGCGTGAAGCCGGCTATTTGCAATCTGGCAGCCAAGACAAACTAGTAATTCACGATCCGGTGAATGATGCTGAATTCTTTTTCTTGCGCCCTAAGGATGTGGCGGTTTATGTTGGCAGTGGAAAACTTGATTTAGGAATTACTGGTCGCGACATGCTTTCCGATTCGGCTGCCGAAGCCGATGAGATTTTGGAACTCGGATTTGGTGGTTCAACTTTTCGATTGGCTGCACCGATTGGTGTTGCAAGTTCAATTGCTGACGTTGCAGGAAAAAGAATTGCTTGCTCTTATCCAACGCTGTTACAGCGTTGGCTTGATGAAAACAAAATTTCTGCAAAAATCGTCAAACTTGATGGCGCAGTTGAGAATGCGGTTGCACTAGGTGTCGCTGACTGGGTAGCGGACGTAGTTGCAACTGGCACCACTTTGCGCCAAGCGGGTCTAGAGATTATTGGTCAACCATTGTTTAAGTCCGAAGCGATTGTGGTTCGCCGTAAAGGTGCCGAAATCGATCCAGTTGTTGAAACTTTTGTGCGTAGGTTGCAAGGTGTAATGGTTGCCCGCGCATATGTATTAGTGGATTATGACATTAAGCGCGAGTCATTAAAGCAAGCTTGCGAATTAACTCCTGGAATTGAAAGTCCAACAGTTTCTGACTTGGCCGATGCAAATTGGGCCGCTGTTAGAGCAATGGTTTTGAAAGCCGATGTACACACAATTATGGATTCGTTATACGAAATTGGTGCGCGTGGCATTTTGGTTACCGATATTCACGCTTGTCGTTTGTAATCATGACGCGATTCGGTGATGAAATTCTGACGTCAGAATTTTCTGGCGATGATGGTTCAGCAGATCCGCAATTATTAGTTGCATTGAATTTAAATGCACAAATGCCTTCAGCCTTAACAGCCAATTCAATAATTCAGGCATTAGGCACGGCGAGGCTATTAGTGCCAGTTGTTGCACAAGTGGAATCAGTAAATGACGATGGCACTGAAAAAGATAGTCACATTGCCCAAGTAACTTTTAAATCCGCCGATGGTCGGGTTGGTTTACCAGCATTTACTAGCCTTCAAGCACTGCAGGATTGGGATCCAAAAGCTCGTCCGATTGCACAATGGGCTACTGCGGTTGCATTGTCTTGTGTCGAATCTGACTTAGATGCATTGCTTATTGATATGGCAAGTCCACACCGATTTGCTGTTCAAGGTTTAGCGCTTTTGCAGTTAGCAAACGCAAAAACTAATTAGGGGCTACGTAGCCTGTGTAGCGCTCACCTGGGGCCGCACCCGGTTCATCTTGAATTGTTGAATATTCGCGAAAAGCCTTTTGCAGAGTTGATAGCCCATCCCTTAATGGCGCTGCATGATGGTGACCAATATTGCGAGCCGCGGCATCTACAAACCCTGCGAGCACGTCAATCAAGATTCGAGCTTCAGCCAGGTCGCGCTTATCTTCGCCACCCTCGAAAAGCCCAAGTTTGACTGCGGCTGCGGTCATCAGGTCAACCGCGTGCAGGCTGACAATCTCGACTGAGGCTAGTTTGCTCAGGTCTCTGGCAGCAGTTACGGATTCTGGATTTTGGCTTGAGTCACTCACGGGGCTACACTTCCACCCATACCAAACGCCCCGCCATCGGGGTGTTGTTCAAGCGGAGCTCGCTCCCACCTAAGCGCCAAAGGCGCCTTGGTCGAGACTTAACACCATTGGTGTTAGCGTTGAAATGCAATTTGCATTTCTGGTGTCCCGCTTGTTCTAGCTGAGCGGGATTTTTTCTTTTCGCAGGCGTGGTAACCAACTACAAGGAGGCGTTATCAGCGTCGAGCCACGTATCAATGATCGTATTCGGGTTTCTGAAGTACGACTTATTGGCGCAGAAGGCGAACAAGTAGGGATTGTCTCAATTGAAACTGCTTTGCAGATGGCATTTGATGCAGACCTCGACTTGGTTGAAGTAGCACCAGAGTCCCGTCCACCAGTTTGTAAATTGATGGACTTCGGAAAATTCAAATATGAAGCAGCCCAAAAGGCACGTGAAGCACGTAAAAACCAAACCAACACTGTGGTTAAGGAAATGAAGCTTCGCCCAAAGATTGATGCGCACGACTATGAAACGAAGAAGTCGCACATTGAGCGATTCCTAAAAGCTGGAGACAAAGTCAAAGTCACGATCATGTTCCGTGGTCGCGAACAAAGTCGTCCGGAATTAGGTTTCAAACTTTTGCAACGCCTCGCTGAAGACATTGCTGAAATCGGCATCGTTGAAGCGGCTCCTTTGCAAGATGGAAGAAACATGGTGATGGTGATTGGACCAAACCGTGGCGGAAAATCATCTGCAAAAAAGAAAGTTGAATCCACAACTGCTGAGGATGTTTCAGACGCAGTCTGAAGCCGCTTGCATTAACTCGAAGGAGAATAGAAATGCCGAAGAACAAGACGCACTCCGGTGCTAAGAAGCGTTTCAAATTGACCGGCACAGGCAAGGTCTTGCACGAACGCACCAACAAGCGCCATTTGCTTGAAGGTAAGTCATCCCGTCGCACCCGTCGCCTCGATGGTGTAGCTGAATTGCCAAAAGGTGACAGCAAGACCGCTAAGCGTTTGCTTGGCTTGCGATAAGCATCCCGAAACCGAAACTGGAGGAATCTCATGGCACGTGTGAAGCGGGCTGTTAACGCTCAAAAGAAACGTCGCGCAGTTCTTGAAGCTGCAAGTGGCTACCGTGGTCAACGTTCACGTTTGTACCGCAAAGCCAAAGAACAAGTTACTCACTCATTGGTTTACGCCTACGCAGATCGCCGTAGCCGTAAAGGTGAATTCCGTCAATTGTGGATTCAGCGCATCAATGCAGCATCACGTAACCACGGTATGACTTACAACCGATTTATCCAGGGCTTGAAGGCCGCTGGAGTTGAAGTTGACCGCCGCATGCTCGCAGAACTTGCAGTCAATGACGATGCCGCTTTTGCAGCATTGGTCAAGGTTGCTAAGTCTTCTCTGCCTGCAGCTTAATTAGTTCTAATTAGGTCGAGTCGTGTCATCACTTCATGCGGATCCTTTGGGTCCTCATTCTGATGTGGTGAGCACGGCTCGACTTTTATTAGAATCAAAGGGCAGAAGGACAGCAAATAGATTTTTAGTTGAAGGTCCACAAAATGTTGTGGCGGCAATTAATTCTGGGCTTGCAAATTTCGTTTTATCAACCGATAACAATCCCCAAGTTGAACTCGCGCAAAAATCTCGGCTCAAGGTTTACCGTATCAACGAAGCCGCTAACAAATCCTTGAGTGACACCAAAACCCCACAAGGCATCTTTGCTGTTTGTGACATTCCAGACACAGATTTTTCTAATTTGAATGTTGAGAAATTTGCAATTGTTTTAGATCGCATTTCAGATCCGGGAAATGTTGGAACGATAATTCGTACCGCGGCAGCTTTTGGTGCAGACGCAGTGATTGCATTAGCAGGCACAGCAGATGTGTGGAGTGGGAAAGTGGTTAGGTCAACCGCTGGGGCATTCGCTGAGATCAAAATATTTTCAGCAATTTCAGGAGAAGAATTATCAAGTTGGTTGCAAAAGAACAATGTTTCTACATTCGCGCTAGATGGTGAGGGTGAAGAACTGTTAGGTGATTTCAGTCTCTCTGAACCTCATCTTTGGTTGGTCGGAAATGAAGCCAATGGCTTGTCTGAAAACTTGATTAAAACAGCAACAAAGCGTGTTCGGATTCCGATGGAACCTAATATCGAAAGCTTAAATGCTGCAATGGCGTTAGGAATCTGTGCATATGCGAGTTTCACAACCCTCAATAAATAAGTTGAATTTTGTACAATACGCAAACCGACAGAAAGGATAAGAGTGTCCGCACCAAATAAGGATTTCGATCCCGTTGCTGTGACACCGCTTTCTGCTCAAGCGGTGGAAGCTGCCGTTAAAGATGCTATTGATGCTTTCGCTTGCGCAAACAATTTAGAGGAATTGAAAACCGCACGATTGGCTCACGCTGGTGATAAATCACCAATCGCATTAGCAAATCGTGAAATTGGAGCCTTACCCCCGGCTGCAAAAGCTGAAGCAGGTGCACGAATCGGTAAAGCGCGGGCTGCAATTAATGACGCCCTGAAAGCTCGTGAAGAAGTCTTATTAATTGAAGAAGAAAACCGCATGCTTGCGCAAGAGCAAGTTGACGTTTCAATTGCGGCGCAGAAATCTCCACGTGGAGCCCGCCATCCACAGATCGGAAGA
>JBEBBT010000064.1:0-6208 GCA_041158245.1 Actinomycetota bacterium
GGTTTCTTAACCTTTAGGTGAATCTGTTTAAATATTGGAAATAAAAGTTGATTTGAGAAGTTTTCTAACTTAATTTTCTACTAAGGGTCCTCCCCTTAGCGGGTTAGTGTCTATAGCAGGCACTAACCCGTTTTTTATGCTGATTACGAACGGCTATGAATAAACCCTTACTCTTTGCCATTATGGCACTTGAACCTCGCGAACAACTAGCTGAACTTTCTGCAACCTTGCAGACAGTTGAATCAGTAATGGATTTGCCAAAAATGCGCGAGGAATTAATTAAAGTTGAAGCAGAAGCATCAGTGCCAAATCTTTGGGACGACCCCGCACACGCGCAGACCGTAACTTCGCGGCTTTCTTTCTTGCAGTCCGAATTGAAAAAAGTTGTGGCTTTGCGCCAAAGAATTGACGATGCCGAAGTGTTGCTTGATTTGGCTGAATCTGAAAGTGATGCAGATTCTCACGCTGAAGTGGACAAGGAACTCACCGAATTGAAGCACTTGGTTAGCGAAATTGAAGTTCGCACTTTGCTGAATGGCGAATTTGATGCACGTGAAGCTTTGATCACAATTCGATCTGAAGCCGGGGGAGTCGACGCAGCTGACTGGGCTCAAATGTTGATGCGAATGTATTTGCGCTATTGCGAACGACACAATTGGCCAACTGACGTTTATGAAACATCGTATGCCGAAGAAGCGGGAATTAAATCTGCAACTTTTGCGGTGCACGCCCCTTATGCCTACGGAATTCTTTCGGTGGAACAAGGAACACATCGTTTGGTGAGAATCTCTCCATTCGATAATCAAGGCAGGCGCCAAACTTCTTTCGCCGGTGTTGAAGTGATTCCAGTTGTAGAACAAGCAGATGCAATCGCAATTCCGGAAGACGAAATTCGAGTTGATGTATATCGCTCATCAGGTCCTGGTGGTCAAGGTGTTAACACCACTGACTCGGCAGTTCGCTTAACCCACATCCCGACCGGAATTGTCGTGTCCTGCCAAAACGAGCGTTCGCAATTGCAGAACAAGGCGACCGCGATGAATATCTTGATGGCCAAGATTTTGGAACGAAAGCGCCAAGAAGATCAGGCCAAGATCGATGCGCTCAAGGGTGAATCAGCAGGTTCTTGGGGAACTCAAATGCGCAATTACGTTCTTCACCCGTATCAGATGGTCAAAGACGCAAGAACTGAATACGAGACTGGCAACACTCAGGCTGTCCTAGATGGAGAAATTGACGATTTCATCGAGGCTGGCATTCGCTGGCGCAAACGGTCTTAATTCAGCCAATTTTGAGGCATTTGCCCTATTTTCGTGTCGTCAATCGGCACTTTCAAACCCCTCTGACCCTAAACTGCCCTAGTCGTCCCCGAGCTTTCCCAAGGTGAGATTTTGATTCGTTTTGATCAAGTAACCAAACTCCATAAAGGCGCATCCCGCCCTGCCTTGGAGGATGTAAGCGTCGATATCGAGCGCGGCGAGTTCGTGTTCCTTGTGGGCGCTTCAGGCTCAGGTAAGTCCACGTTCCTTCGCCTACTACTTCGCGAAGAGCGCCCAACTTCAGGCACCGTCTGGGTAGCGGGTAAAGACTTAAACAAAATCGCAAATTGGAAAGTGCCGGCCCTGCGCCGCCAAATCGGTTGTGTATTTCAAGACTTCCGCTTACTACCAAATCGAACAGTTGCAGGCAACGTGGCTTTTGCTCTTGAAGTAATTGGCACCCCGCGAAATGAAATCAACGAAGTAGTCCCAAACGTGCTTGAGCTAGTTGGTTTAACTGGCAAAGAAGATTCGTATCCAAACGAAATTTCTGGTGGTGAACAGCAGCGAGTTGCAATTGCGCGCGCATTTGTGAATCGCCCTTCCATTTTGATTGCAGACGAACCAACTGGAAACCTCGACCCAGAAACTTCAATCGGAATTATGAAATTGCTCGATCGCATCAACAAAATTGGCACAACTGTTGTGATGGCAACTCACGACGTTGCAATTGTTGATCAGATGCGTAAGCGCGTTATCGAAATTGATACAGGTCACGTCGTTCGCGACCAAGCCCGTGGCGTTTACGGAATGGGTGCGTAATGCGTTTTAGATACTTAATCAAAGAAGTTCTAACTGGAATTCGCCGCAACTTAACTCTTTCACTTGCCGTGATCATTACGGTTGCGGTGTCACTTTCACTTTTTGGTTCTGCCTTGTTGATCAATGCGCAAGTGAACCAAATGAAAGATTATTGGTTTGATCGAGTTGAAGTTTCAATCTTCTTGTGTGGAAATATTTCTGATTCACCAAATTGCATCGATGGGGCAATTAGTGAAGAAGAAAAAGGACAGATTCGCGCGGACCTTCAAGGAATGACTGACATTGTCGACACGGTTTATTACGAATCAAAAGACCAAGCGTTAACTCGATTCAAAGAGCAATTCAAAAACTCTCCGATTGCAGAGACTGCTACTGCTGATCAAATGCCCGAGTCTTTCCGTGTGAAACTAATTGACCCAACCGAATTCGCTGTAATCGAAGGCGCTTTTGGTTTACGCCCTGGTGTCGAACAAGTAGTAGATCAACGCCAAACTTTACAAAAACTCTTTGACGCATTGGGTGGATTGCAAAAACTTGCCCAGGCAATTGCGGGCGTCATGATTTTGGTGACGATTCTTTTGATTTCAAATACCATGCGAGTTGCAGCATTCAATCGCCGTCGTGAAACTGGAATCATGCGCCTTGTTGGTGCAAGTAATTTCACAATTCAGTTGCCCTTCTTATTAGAAGCTGCAGTGGCGGCGGCAATTGGTGCATCGGTCGCTATTGGTGCACTTGTGGTTGGAAAGATTTACCTAATCGATCAAACCCTTGCAAAAACTTTTACATTCACCACATTCATTGGTTGGGATGCGATCTATAGCGTGATTCCAGTAATGCTTGGGGCAGGTGTTGGTTTAGCAGTTTTGGCAGCAGGTTTGACGCTTCGGAAGTACTTGAAGGTTTAACATGCGAAAACTACTTGCTTCCCTAATCGCAATCACGTTGCTAGCGTCTTTGGCTTCGACCGCAAATGCTACATTTTCGACTAAAGATTCTTTGAAAAATCAAATTGCTGCAGCTGGTGATGCAGTTGATGAAGCAAATGACAAAGTTGCTAAAGCATTGCGGGACTACAACAAGGCGGCAGCTGCCCTTCCTGCAGCGCGTCAACGCTTATCCACTGCAAATGCAAACCTTGCCAGGGCGCAGAGCGCTCACCAGCAAGCCGTCAACGACTTAGCCAAATCAACCGCAGCAACAGCTCGTGCGGAAGATAGTTTGAGTGTGACGCAGCAAAACCTGACCACTCAAAATGGCGAAGTTTCAAGGCTTGTAAACATGATGTACCGCCAAGGGCCGATGTCAGAGCTCAGCATCATTTTCAACACTGAGTCACCTGCAGAATTTACGGCGCGAGTTCAAATTGTTAAATCCTGGTTTGATAGCAAGACTGCACAAATCAATCAGCTCACTAAAACACGCGAAGACTTAATTCAAAAGAAAAAGGCACTAGACGAACTTGTTCAAGACAACATTGAAAAGAAAGCTGTTGCTCAAGAAAAAGTTTTGACAGCCGAACAAGCAGCCGCTGAAGCGAAAGCAGCCCAAGAAGCTGTTAATAAAATTGTGAAGGCGCGCAAATCTGCATTTGATGAAGCAAAGAAATATCAGGCAGCGGTTCAAAAGCGATATGACAAACTTAAGCGAGAACAACAGCGACTTAAGAACATTGCTAAGAAAAACAATGGCAAGGGTAAAAACCTTGATCCTTCAGATGACTTTTTATGGCCAGTCGCCGGCGCGCCAAAAACTTCAAATGCGGGAATGCGCCTGCATCCAATTTTCAAAATTTGGCGCTGCCACGCTGGTATCGATCTTGGAGCACCCAGTGGCGCAAAAATTCGTGCTGCTGAAGATGGAGTCGTTGCAGACGCTGGTTGGTCAACCGGATACGGCAACTACGTGATGCTCGCTCACGGAAAAGGAATCACTTCCTTCTACGCCCACATGAGCCAAAAGCTTGCCAAAGATGGTGAAAATGTGTCTCGTGGCGAAACCATCGGTTTAGTTGGTTCAACTGGCTGGTCGACTGGTCCACATTTGCATTTTGAAATTCGCATTAGTGGCGAGCTCTATGACCCAATGGGTTGGTTCGGCGGCTCTAAGAAAAAGATTTGCTAAAGCAAGTTTTTAAAGTCAAAGATACTTTCCGCTAGTCTCGGCTCTATGGCCAAAGAAACTGGACGCAAATTAATTGCGCAGAACAAAAAGGCCCGTCACGATTTCTCCATTGAAGAGTCCTATGAGGCGGGTCTTGTTCTCGTAGGTACTGAAGTTAAGTCACTGAGACTTGGCCGTGCGTCACTAGTTGACGGATTCGTAATGGTGGATCGCGGGGAAGCGTTTTTGCATAACGTTCATATTCCTGAATACGAGCAAGGAACGTGGACAAACCATGAGCCAACTCGGAAGCGCAAATTGCTTTTACATGCAGACGAAATTCGCAAAATCAGCATTGCCGTATCTCGCCAGGGCTACACAATCGTGCCTCTTTCGCTCTACTTTAAAGACGGGCGAGTCAAGGTCGAAATCGGCTTGGCAAAAGGCCGCAAAACTCATGACAAGCGCCAAGCGATTGCCGAGCGCGATGTGAAACGCGAAATGAGCAGAGCCGAAGGCCGCCGTTCAAAAGGTATGAATTAGATATGAAGATTAATCTTAGAAATATCTCCAGAGCCGGTATTTTGGGAATAACAATTGGGGTCTTAGCGACATTCACAATCGGCGCATATGCTGTAACTGGAACTTTGCCATTTGTTGGAAGCTCAAATTCAGGAGATTATTCAAAACTGGAAGAAGCTGTAGAACCATCACCAAGCTATGACCCTAAAGTAGATACAGAACTTGAAGAAGCGGAAAAGCTGGAAGAGCAGATTATCAACTCCACTCCGACAAAATCAGAAGATGTGCGCCTACCGAAGGTGAAATTAGAAGGACAGGTTGTTGGAGATTTCTTTGAGGGTTTGCTAAAAGTCGACTTGAATCGAAGCAATATGGGAATCTCGCGTTTGGTAGTTTTGATAAAAGCTGATGGTGTACTTGAAGATAATTCTGCATATATAGCTCAGTTTGCCTGTGAAACTTGCGATTTTGAAGTTGAAATTTCTCAGAGTACTGAATACCCAATACGGTTAGATTTGCAGGAATTCAGAAATCGTATGGAGCACCCTGATTATCGCCCGAATGGCCTAGCAGTAATTTCAATTGACTATAGCAATGTCGAGGTTTGGGTATACCCAAGTTTCATTGATCCTGAGTTTGGAATGTCAGGTTTTGAAGGTGTTTTCACCAGAATTTCGATGACATAGCCAAGGTTTTCCACATTTTTGGTTTTCGATTTAGTAAGAGTCAGTAAAAAGGTTTACCCTTTGCCTCAAGAAAACTAAATAGTGGAATCAATAAAACGATTCTCACACCCATGGGGGTGACAGGTTTCGACGGTGAGCGTCGAGACGGGAGAAGCGGGCCGAGAAGTTGTGGTGATCTCGTTAACCACCTACAATAAATATAAGTGCCAATTCACAACGCACTGACTTCGCTCTAGCTGCATAGCTAAAGCCTTAAAAAGTCCGGAAATCTAGCCAAGCTGTCGAGCTAGAACCTTCCGTCGCTAGACAGCTCACCTGGGGTTCTGGTCACGAGGACCTCCGGAAAATCAAACAGTGACTGCGACTGCGTAACCTCATGGGCCACAAGGAATGAGGTAGTCGAGAACGCGTTACAGAGGCTGCGCCCGGAGAAGACCCTGATCTATGTCATCGGACCCGAGTTCGATTCTCGGCACCTCCACGACGAGCGAATGGAAACAGAACTAGTTCTTGTTTCCTGAGCGAGGAGAGGTGGTTGAGCGTGCCTGCACGCGAACACCTCCACATAAATTAAACCCTCAGCATGATCGCTGAGGGTTTAATTTTTATTCGACTTTAGGAGAAACATGAAGCTTGGATATGTAGTTCTTTACGTGAATGATGTAAATGCCTGCTTGGAATTTTGGCAAGGGAAAATTGGCATGGTTGAAAAGAACCAAGTAAAGGTGGGAGATTTCACAATCACCAAAGTTGGTTTTGAAGATCAAGATTTTTCATTCGAGCTCGTCCCGCTAGAACTTATGAAGGAAAACCCAG
>JBEBBT010000065.1:0-39183 GCA_041158245.1 Actinomycetota bacterium
TTGCGCATTTCATCGCAAAGGTGGCATCCAGGCTTGCCAATCAGCGTTACCCGATTTACACCCATGGATTGCCTCGTTCGACAACTAACTCATCGACCATTGATTGCACTTGATTGCGAAAGTGATGTGCAAAATCAAGGACGGCTTTTTCGTCGTAAACCGAAGGTAGTTCCTGCGCTGGAATTGGTTTTCCAAATTGAATAATCCATTTACTCGGAAGCGGAACAGCACCGAGCGGTCCAAGTAAAGGAAAGGTTGGGGTCACTGGGAAATAAGGAAGTTTCAAAAGTCTGGCAAGTGGCTCGATGTTTGCCACCATTGGGTAGGCCTCTTCTGCGCCAACAATGGCCAGCGGAATTAATGGAACGTTTGCTTCTTTTGCCGTAGAAACAAATCCACCTCTTCCAAATTGCTGAAGTTCGTAGCGTCGCATCCAAGTCTTACCAACTCCGCTAAACCCTTCAGGCCAAACTCCAACCAACTTTCCGCTACTTAAAAGTCTCATTGCTTCATCTCGCGAAGCAGTTGTATGACCGGCCGCTCTGGCTAAATCTTTAACGATTGGCATTTCAAACACTAAATCCGCAGCCAACATATGAATGTGGCGTTTAAAGGAATGGGTGTCGAATATTGCAAGCTGTGTCATCAGCGCATCTAGCGCAATTGCACCTGAATGATTTCCAGCGATTAATGCCGCACCTTGATTTGGAATGTTTTCAATTCCACGAACCTGCGTGCGAAACCAAATTTCAGCAAGTGGCCGAAGGGCCGCCATAAAAACTCGATCGTTTAATTCCCGATCAAAACCAAATTGATCTGATTGGCCGGTATTAAATAATCGATCTTTAATGATGTCAGTGATTGATGCAGATTCTGGTGCTGGTCCAGTGTTACCAGCTCTGCGTGCTGCTTGGGAGGGAGTCGGTGACATCTAACCTCCCAAGCAAAACAAAATTTCGTACGGCGCAGGTCTACTTACGACGTTGTGCGCGTGTTTTACGCAAGTTCTTACGGTGCTTCTTCTTCGCCATGCGCTTGCGGCGCTTTTTGATTACTGAACCCACTTTTATTCCTCTTTCAGATGAAGTAGTGCAAGCCTAAAGGTTAAACAGAATTTACCTGTACCAAGGGCACGAATCAGGCGCTAGTGATGAATGAATCGCGCAAGTAGTCATTTACTGCTGATTCTGGAACTCGGTAAGAACGACCGAAACGAACAGCTGGTAATTCTCCAGATTGGACCAGACGATAGACCGTCATTTTTGAAACTCGCATAATCGCAGCAACTTCAGCAACCGTGTAAAACTTAGGATCGTTTTCAAATGCACGCGGCTTAGTCGGCACGAGTTCTCCTAACGGTGGGTGGTCAGGGGCGGAGATTAGTGCCCCACTTATTTTGCGCAAAACCCGCGGGTATTACAGGCGCGATTTCTAGTCAGAGTTCGGCAATAAGTCCATAATGCGGAAAAATATTTTTTCGAACAGCCATGATTTCACGGTCAATTTCATCATTTGGATCCCAGCCGTTTTCAAACTTTTTAAATGTTACCGAATCAGGTATTGACAAATCTGAAAACCTTACGAGCTCTTCTTGGTGGGTAACAATCGCTACCAAGTGCGTCCAAATTCTTGGAACTACGTTTTCTAATTCGTAACCACCGCCACCAACTGCAACCCACTTGCCGTCACAAAACTCATGTGCCCATTCATGAATCATTTGATAAGAAGTTTTTTGGCCATCAATCGTTAGAGCTAAACCAGTGAGCGGATCTTTTTCATGTGAATCGCATCCGTGTTGGCTAATAATTATTTGCGGCTGAAACACTTCGAGTACTTCAGGCAAAACTGCATCAAAAGCTCGAAGCCATCCTGCATCATCTGTGCCATCTGGAAGTGAAATGTTTATGGCTGAACCTTGTGAATTTGTGCCACCAATTTCGTGACCGAATCCAGTACCAGGAAAAAGTGACTTACCACTTTGATGAATCGAAAAAGTTAGCACCCTTGGGTCATCCCAAAATATTGATTGAGTTCCATCACCATGGTGGGCATCAACATCAATGTATGCAATTCGTTCAAAGCCGTTTGCTAATAAATAATCTATTGCAACTGCAACATCGTTATAGACGCAAAATCCGGAAGCCCGATTCGCCATGGCGTGATGCAGGCCGCCTGCCACATTAACCGCGTGAATTGCATTACCTGTTGCCACGCCTTCGGCTGCCCGCAAAGTGGCACCACAAACCATGGCAGCAGCAGCATGAATACCTGAGAAAGTTGGGGTGTCTGAGGTGCCAAGGCCATGCTCGAGACAGACCTTTTCCGACTTCACACACTCTATGTATTGAGGGGTATGCACCGAAAGCAGTTGCTGATCGGTCGCTGCCTGACCCGCATCCACCACCTCGACATCTGGCGAATCGAGTAACTTCAGATTTCGTAGATTCTCGTAGGTTCGTAACACTCGAATTGGGCCCAGTGGATGTCGATCGCCAAAGTCGTACGCCTTCAGTCTTTCGTCAATTACTACCCGAAACATTTATCCCTCGGAAAGTTCTTTCGATCGATCGTGGCAGGCCTGCATGCCTGCTTCAAAAGCTTCACGAACTTTATGCTCATCGAAAGTTGCAATTGCCCGCGCTGTTGTTCCGTTAGGTGATGTGACATTTTGTCGAAGTGTTTCTGGAGATTTGTTTGCATCGCGCAACATCGTGGCTGCACCAACAATTGTTTGCACAGTTAATTCGTGTGCAGCTTCTTGCGACAACCCAAGTTTTTGACCCGCTGCAATCATGGCCTCTGCAACATAGAAGATGTAAGCAGGTCCACTTCCGCTAACTGCCGTCACAGAATTTTGTAAATCTTCATCGACAATCAACGTTTTACCAGTACTTGCCATAATTTTTTCGGCGTTGACTAAAGCTTCAGTTGTGCAGTTCTTGCCAGCTGAAAGCACGCTCATTCCTTCGCCCACAAGTGCCGGAGTGTTTGGCATCACCCGAACAACCGAGACTCCATTTTGCAACTTACTTTCAATGAATTCGGTTTTAATTCCAGCCGCTACCGAAATTACCAAGGTTCCTGGTTTCACAAACCCACCGATTTGGTTTAACAAATCACCCATGTCCTGTGGTTTTACCATTAACAAGATTGTGTCTGCCAATTGCGCAGCTGCTTCGTCCGAAAGGTTTTTAACGCCGAAAACATCCTCAAGCTCAGCAGCCCGCTCACCTCGTTTTTCAACTATGACGATTTCATCGGTGAAAGAATCACTTGCAAGTAGCCCTTGCAAAATCGCGCCGCCCATCATGCCAACTCCAAAGAGTGCGGTGGTTCCCATTTTGCTCCGATCGTCTTTGGTTTAAGCCTAGACCTTGGAGTGGTTTAAATCACGGCCTGTTTGCGCTTACCCTTATGCAGTGACCGAACTAAAACTTACTTTCCCGCGAGCCTGGGTTGAATTCGACGACCCAGAAGATCCAGAAAACATTTACCGATGCGATTTAACTTGGCTTACATCCAACTGGAATTGCATCTACGGTAAAGGATGCCAGGGAATCGTAAAAGGTAAAGCTGAAAACGGTTGCTGTTCATTAGGTGCGCATTTTTCTGACAAAGAAGATCTAGCTCGCACCAAAAAATATGTTGAGAAACTAACACCAGAACTTTGGGAAAACTACGAAAAAGGTCGCAAGAAATGGACCGAACGCGACGAAGACAACTCAAAGAAGACCCGCGTCTACAAAGGTGGATGCATCTTTTTGAATTCTCCAGATTTTTCTGGAGGTGGCGGATGTGCACTTCACCAACTTGCAATCAAAACAAATGTTTCAATTACTAAAACCAAACCAGATGTTTGCTGGCAACTACCAGTTCGTCGCGATTTTGAGTGGCGCAAGCTTGACGATGGAACTAAGCGCTGGGTTATCACAATTGAGGAATACACAAGAGCAGGTTGGGGTCCTGGTGGTCACGACTTAAATTGGTATTGCACTTCAAACACCGAAGCCCACAACGCACCTAAACCGGTTTACATCACTGAAAAAGACACACTTATCGAACTTATGGGCAAGAAGGCCTACAAACTTTTAGCTGAACATTGCGAAGCTCGAATGGCAGCAATCACTGCGGCTCGTCGAATTGCCGCTAAAAACGGCGATCCAAAAGAGGTTCGCGCAATCATGAATGGTCTTGCAGTTCATCCTGCCGATGGAATTTAAAAAGCTTTTTGCTTCTTGTATTGAATCCAAAATACATAAGTGAGAATCGCCAAAGGAATTGCGTTTAATCTTTCATTTGGACTAGTTGAGAAAAGATTTAAGAAGAATCCAAGTCCATTTAAAACTGTGAATACGAGAAAAACCCAGGAGCGAGCGAACTTGTTTCCCTTGGCAGACTGGTAATAGGCGAATCCTTCAAATGCCAGCCAAAAAGCTTGCATGAGATAAATCACTCTTAACCAAATTGGCACTTCCAGTAACTGGCCGCCGGCTGCCATAGAAAGTACAAACGGGCGATTAAGTACCACCAATATGTTTATGACTATCCCCCAGCCGATTGAGACTCCAACTAGAACATGAATAACTTTTTGATTTGTCATTTTCTCTCACTGTCTTAAGAAATAAAGTCCGATGGCAATCAGTGCTGAAGATGCAACACCGAACACTGTTGCAGCCCGAAGTGAAACTCTTGGGTTTTCAAAATACTTGCCATAACTAGGTGGCCAGCCGTCTTTCAATTCTGCGCGTTTAATTAAACGTTCTTTATCAGAGTCAGAAATTTCTGGAAGATTATTTGGGTAAGTTAAAACCGGCGCATTGATAAAGTCTTGAATAACTTGTTTGTCCACCACCCGTAAAACATTTACACATATAGAACATTCAGCAGCGTGCGTTACAAGATGCATTTGTTGGGCGCGAGTAAGTCTGCTGCCAAGGGTTTGATGGGCTGCCACAATCACAGGGCATTTGGTTTTGTTGTTCATCAATGCAAGGGCGATTGCAGCGCGGGCTAGATTTTTGCGGCCCTCTTTTAAATCTCGATTAACAATTCTGCGCGGCTCATCAACAATGTGGCTGACATCTTCGACATCTAATTTTTGACGAAGACTTAAACTCAATACGGCTCGCTCCGTCAAGGTTAATGCTTGAACTGGATCTGCATCTAGTGCAATCGTTGGAATATCAAATGCGAAAACATTTCTAGCGCGCATTTGCCGGTAACACTCAGCCCGCGCAACCGCAAAAATTTGTAGATCTGTAAGGCCATTGCTGATTGCCAAGCTTTCAGATGTAACTTTGTTGCTTACTTCCACATCAAGCACCACGCTGGTTATGAAGTCATAAATCACATCGTTGTTGGGCATCTCTTCTCCTTGTCCCAGTTGGGCGGTAGCGTGTCCTCTATGGCGACTAGCAAATCAAAGACTAAATCAAGTGGCTTCAAATGTGGTGAGTGCGGTTGGCAAACCACCAAATGGGTAGGCCGCTGTGGTGAATGTCAGGCCTGGGGCACGATTGAGGAAATTGGGGTCACACACGCCCGCACAGTCGCATCTGGACAGGTTTCAGCGCCGGCCACACCCATTTCTGAGGTCAATGTCGAGTTCGCCAAAGCGGAGCCAACTGGGATTGATGAGCTAGACCGAGTTTTAGGCGGAGGTCTGGTCCCAGGCTCTGTGGTTTTACTTGCAGGTGAGCCTGGAGTTGGCAAATCCACCCTACTTTTGGAAGTGGCTAGCCAAGCTGGTAATTCAGGAATTGCACTTTACATAACTGGCGAAGAATCATCGGCCCAAGTTCGATTACGGGCAGAGCGTATTGGCGCCCTTGCCCCAAATCTTTATTTAGCAAGCGAAACAGATTTAGGTGCAGCCTTAAGTCATATTGAAAAAGTAAATCCAAAACTTGTGGTTTTAGATTCTGTCCAAACTTTTTCATCAACTGAAGTAGATGGGCAAGCCGGTGGCGTCACGCAAGTGCGCGAAGTTGCTGCAAGTTTGATCCGTGTTGCTAAAGAAAAAAGTATCGCAACCATTTTGGTTGGCCACGTAACTAAAGATGGCACGATTGCCGGACCACGAGTTCTAGAACATTTAGTGGATGTGGTTTTACAAGTTGAAGGTGATCGCCATACCCGCCTTCGTCTCGTGCGAGCTGCAAAAAATCGTTACGGAGCGGCCGACGAAGTTGGTTGCTTTGAATTAAATGATGGTGGCATCACTGGCATCTCAGATCCGAGTGGATTATTCGTTTCAGCACAGCACGAATCAGTGAGTGGCACTTGTCTAACCATGACGGTTGAAGGCACTCGCCCATTGCTTGCAGAAATTCAGGCGTTAGTTGCAGCTACAAATGTGCCAACTCCGCGCCGCGCTACAGCTGGATTAGACAATGCACGTAACGCAATGATTTTGGCTGTTCTCGAACGTCGAGCTGGACTTTCACTAAGTAGCCGCGATGTTCACGTTGCAACTGTTGGCGGAATGCGAATCACCGAGCCAGCAGCTGATTTAGCAGTAGCACTTGCTGTGACAAGTGCAGCAAGAGACTTTGCACTTCCTCATTCCCTGATTGCACTTGGCGAAGTGGGCTTGGCTGGTGAAGTTCGGCGAATCGCAGGGTTAAGTCGCAGATTGAGTGAAGCCGCTCGATTGGGCGTCAAGGATGCAATCGTTTCGAGCAATTCCGGACCATATCCAAAAGGAATTAATGTTCACGAAGTCGCTACCGTCCGCGAAGCAATTGCGGTGGCTAGCAGATTTAGTAAAGAAGTGAGCGATTAATGAAAGCCGATCAACTTTGGAAAGATTTGGGTTTGGCTGCACCTGCTCGGCGGGCCTTGATAAATGCTGGAATAAAAACCTTATTAGATTTGAAGAAATGGAATAAAGATGACCTTGCCGAACTTCACGGCATTGGTCCAAACGCGTTAGTCATCTTGAAACCATACTTGAAACGCTAAATTACGCATGTTATGGCAAACCGACCAACACCTCAGCAATTGCTTATTCGACGACTCGTCGCTTTGGTAATTGTCATTGTGCTTGGTATTGGAGTTTTAAAAGTCACGTCATCAGTGTTTTCATTTATTACTGATTCATTCGCAAGTAACCCGGAAGAAACCATTGCTCCAACGCAAACTGAAACCAATAACGAAGGCAATCTTCAAAAGTGCAGCGACGACGATATTTCAGTGCTAGTTGGTTTTGAGGGCAAAACTAGCTTCACAAGCGAAGAGGTCATTGTGATTGATGCCACCTTTACTCATAAAGGTAGCAGTTCATGCTTGCGTGATATCGGAGCTCGCGCTAATGAAATTTATGTGGTTAATGAAAAAAACAAAAGAGTTTGGTCGACAAACACTTGCCCTGTTAACAACAAAAGTAATTTGGTTGAGATGAATCCCGGAAATACTTACCGCACAACCATTACATGGGGCGGAAATGTGGATCCAAAGGTGTGCGGCAAAGATGCAAAACATTTGCCACCAGGTGATTATGGAATTTATGCTAGAAACGGTGGCGCAATATCAGAAAGGACGACCATCACATTTGAGTAATGGCCGCCCTTTGCTAATTTGAATTATTCGGCTTTACCTAAATCAACGACTGATAAATCGCCGAAATCAGTCTTTGGTGAACCTGTGAACGTGAACTCTGCAGTTGCACCTTCACCAACTACATCCACGAGCACAATTTCGCTTGGCTTTACTTCACCAAACAACATCTTCTCGCTTAGGACATCTTCGATTTCACGTTGAATTGTGCGACGAAGAGGTCGAGCGCCATTTGACTGGTCATAACCCTTAATCGCCAAAGCATTCTTTGCAGCTTGGGTAAGTTCAATACCCATGTCTTTGTCGCGAAGACGTTCGTCAAGTTTGGCAATCATCAGATCAACAATCTGAATGATTTCTTCTTGGCTCAACATGTGGAAGACGATGGTGTCATCAATGCGGTTTAGGAATTCAGGCTTAAAGTGATCCTTCAGCGCAGTGTTGACCTTCTTCTTCATTGAGTCATACCAGTTGTCATCGGTGCCAGTGAAGCCGAGGTTTTGACCCTTTGCTGCATCACGTGTACCAAGGTTGGTAGTCATAATGATTACAGTGTTCTTGAAGTCAACCATTCGGCCTTGAGCATCTGTCAGACGACCTTCATCCAAAATTTGCAATAGTGAGTTGAAAATATCTGGATGCGCTTTTTCGATTTCGTCGAAAAGAATCACACTGAATGGCTTGCGACGAACGCGTTCAGTTAATTGACCGCCTTCTTCGTATCCAACGTACCCTGGAGGTGCACCGAATAGTCGAGAAACTGTGTGCTTCTCAGCGTATTCGCTCATATCTAAAGTGATAAGCGCATCTTCATCGCCGAATAGGAACTCAGCTAAAGTTTTTGAAAGCTCTGTCTTACCAACACCGGAAGGGCCAGCGAAGATGAATGAGCCACCTGGGCGTTTTGGATCTTGCAATCCGGCACGTGAACGGCGAATTGATTTCGAGATCGCTGCAATCGCATCTTTCTGACCAATCACACGCTTGTGAAGTTCATCTTCCATCTTGAGCAAGCGAGCAGATTCTTCTTCAGAAATTTGCACAACTGGAATACCGGTTGCAATCGCAAGAACTTCTGCGACCAAACCTTCGCCAACTTCAGCCACCATATCTAGGTCGCCAGATTTCCATTCTTTTTCTTTAATGGATTTCTGCTCAATGAGTTTCTTTTCTTGGTCGCGCAGTTGTGCGGCCTTTTCAAAATCTTGTGCATCGATTGCCGATTCTTTTTCTTTGCGAGCTGCAGCAATTGCATCATCGAATGCGCGAAGCTCTGGTGGAGCTGTCATTCGACGAATACGCAAACGAGCACCCGCCTCATCAATCAAGTCGATTGCTTTGTCTGGCAATTGACGATCGTTGATGTAACGATCTGCGAGCGTTGAGGCAGCCACAAGCGCACCATCAGTGATGGTTACGCGATGGTGCTGTTCGTAACGGTCGCGCAAACCTTTGAGAATTTCAATGGTTTCAGCAACTGTCGGTTCATTGACCTGAATAGGTTGGAAACGACGTTCAAGTGCAGCATCTTTTTCGATGTATTTGCGGTATTCGTCGTAAGTAGTGGCTCCCACCATTTGGAGTTCGCCGCGCGCAAGCATTGGCTTCAAGATTGAAGCTGCGTCAATTGCGCCTTCAGCAGCACCTGCGCCAACCAAAGTGTGAATTTCGTCGATGAAAAGAATGATGTCGCCTCGGGTGCGAATTTCTTTCAGCACTTTCTTCAAACGCTCTTCGAAATCACCACGGTAACGAGATCCGGCAACAAGCGCACCAAGATCTAGTGAATAAAGTTGCTTATCTTTCAAAGTTTCTGGAACATCATCGTGATAAATCATTTGCGCCAAACCTTCAACGCAAGCTGATTTACCAACGCCTGGTTCACCAACTAATACTGGATTGTTTTTGGTTCGACGAGAAAGCACCTGCATCACGCGTTCGATTTCATTCTTACGCCCAATAACCGGATCAAGTTTTCCTTCACGTGCAGCCTGTGTCAGGTTACGACCGAATTGATCGAGCACTAGCGAGGTTGACGGAGTTCCTTCTTGATTGTTTCCTTGCTGTGGTTCTTTTCCTTGATAACCAGAAACAAGTTGAATAACTTGCTGACGAACTCGGCCCAAATCTGCGCCAAGCTTTTCAAGAATTTTTACAGCAACGCCTTCACCTTCACGCATCAATCCGAGCAAGATGTGTTCGGTTCCGATGTAATTGTGTCCGAGTTGCAACGCTTCACGAAGTGAAAGTTCTAAAACTTTTTTCGCGCGAGGAGTAAATGGAATATGACCAGAAGTTGGGTTCTGTCCCTGACCAATAGTCTCTTCAACTTGGGCGCGAACCGCAGTGAGAGAAATGCCCATTGATTCAAGCGCCTTTGCTGCAACGCCTTCACCTTCATGGATGAGGCCGAGCAAAATGTGCTCAGTACCGATGTAGTTGTGATTCAACATGCGGGCTTCGTCCTGAGCCAACACCACTACTCGGCGTGCTCGGTCGGTAAACCGTTCAAACATGAGATTTCCCTCCTGATTATGCGACTTAAGCCTATTGCCCTGACCTGAAAGTTGCCTCCCGCAAGTTTGAGAGTAGTTCACGCTCAAACAAGCCTGCCCACTATCTGAAACTGGCAACATGGCTGTAACTAAGAGTGATTACCTTTAGCCCGTGTCTGAAATGCCTCTTTCTAAGAATTCTGTGGATGCGGACCTCCGTGCGGAGATCCGTCGTCTAGGCATTTTTCTAGGCCAAACCCTGCAAGAGGTCGAGGGTCAAGAGCTTTTCGACAAGGTGGAACGGATTCGCCACTTGGTGCGCGAAAATCCTGAAAAGGCCTCGGTTGAACTTGGTGAATTGAATTTGCACGACGCTATGCGCGTATCACGTGCATTTAGCACCTACTTCAACTTGGCAAACGTTGCTGAGCAGGTTTATCGCGCCAAAGAACTTTCACAAGACCGCATTGCCACTGGTGGTGCGTTGACTCGTGCCGCCCACAACATTCGCGATGCGGCAATTCCGGCCCGCGAAATCGCAACCTGTTTAAGCCGCATGAACACCCGACCGGTTTTTACCGCTCACCCAACCGAAGCAGCTAGACGAAGTGTGCTTTTGAAAATTCGTCGCATAGCAGACTTGCTAACCCAAACTGAAGACACTCATCGCAATCGCCGATTGAAAGAAGCAGTTGCGCTTTTGTGGCAAACCGATGAATTGCGATTGTCGCGACCAGAAGTTTTGGATGAAGCTAGAAATGCTTTGTACTTCCTCGATGCACTTTCTCAAGGTCCGCTTGCATCGATTCTCGATGAACTTGAGCACGAGATGCAAGAAATCGGCGCTGAATTTCCAGTCGATGCCACCCCATTAACTTTTGGTTCTTGGATCGGTGGTGATCGAGATGGAAATCCGTTTGTAACTCCAGAAGTGACTTCACGTGTTATCTCCATGCAACGAGACCACGCAATTCGAAATCTACTGACTCACTTGGATCGCGTAATCGAAGATCTTTCAATTTCAGAACGAATTGTCGATGGTGATCGCGATGAGGTTTTGTGGAAGCAAATTGAAGCCGACTTAGACAATTTGCCAGAACTTGATCGACGCTACTTGCGAATTAATGCTGAAGAACCTTGGCGTTTGAAACTTACTTGTGTGCGACAAAAATTGGTTAACACTCGAGCTCGACTCTCAAATCGCTCCCACCATGTTTCAGGTCACGATTACCTAACCAATGAAGAATTACTAACTGACTTAAATCAAGTTAGTGATTCATTGGCACGGCTAGACCACAAAAATGGCGTAGCGGCAGACATCTTTAAGCGTTTCATCCGTTTGGTTCGCGCAACTGGTTTGAATTTGGCCACTTTGGATGTTCGCGAACATTCTGAAAAACTCCATCACACAGTTGCAAATCTTTTGGATGGCAAAGTTGATGGTAATTACGCAAAAATGCCGTTGGCAGACAAATCAATTGAACTAACCGCAATATTGTCAACCGAAAATGCCAGAGAATTCGATGAATCTAAATTTGACGAAGTTACTCAGGCAACTTTTGGTGCATTTAAAGCAATCGTTGATGTTCAAAAGAATTTTGGAAAGTCGGTAGTTGAGACTTACATCATTTCAATGACTAAGAGTGCAGAAGATGTTCTTGCGGCTGCAGCGCTTGGTCGAGAAGCTGGGCTAATCGATATCAGCCAAAACAAAGCGGACATTGGGTTTGCACCTTTGCTCGAAACAGTTGATGAACTTCGCCGTGCTGGTGAAATTCTTGATCAGTTACTTTCAAATCCGGTTTATCGCCAATTGGTTCGCCTGCGTAATGACGAGCAAGAAGTAATGCTCGGCTATTCAGATAGCAACAAAGATGCTGGTATCACTACCTCGCAATGGGAAATCCATTTGGCCCAACGAAATTTGCGCGACGTTGCAGCACACCACGGAGTTCGCTTACGTTTATTCCACGGCCGCGGTGGAACTGTTGGTCGCGGTGGTGGCCCAACTTTTGAAGCAATCATGTCCCAACCTTGGGGCGTACTTGATGGCGAAATCAAAATTACTGAACAAGGTGAAGTTATTTCTGACAAATACCTTTTGCCTTCGCTCGCTCGTGCAAACTTGCGATTGACTCTAGCTGCGGTATTGGAAGCAACTTTGTTGCACCGCCAGCCACGTCAATTCGGAGATGTTTTAAATCGCTGGGATGAAGTGATGCAAACTGCATCAGATGCGGCCTTTGCAAAATACCGCAAATTAATTGACGACAAAGAATTGCCTCGATACTTCGCGCTTTCGACCCCAGTAGAAGAGCTTTCAAATGTTCACATGGGCTCCCGTCCAGCGCGACGACCAGACACATCTGCAGGCATCGATGGTTTACGTGCGATTCCATGGGTGTTCGGTTGGACTCAGTCACGCCAGATCGTGCCTGGTTGGTACGGAGTAGGTAGCGCACTTAAAGCTGCTCGCGAAGCCGGGGCTGGTGAAACCTTAGTGCAGATGTACTCAGAGTGGCACTTCTTCAAGAACTTTATTTCCAATGTCGAAATGACATTGGCAAAAACCGATATGAACGTTGCCGCCCACTATGTTGAAAACTTAGTTCCAACTGAACTTCATCGAATTTTTGAAGATATCAAAGAGGAATTTGCACTCACTGTAAATGAAATTAAATTAATAACTGAAGGTTACAGTTTGCTCGAACATAACCAACCGCTTGCAGCAACTTTGCAAGTTCGAGACTTCTATCTGTTGCCATTGCAATTCTTACAAGTTTCATTGCTCAAGCGCATCCGTGAAAAGCGAGTTACCGATCCGGAAAATGATCCAGAATTGAGCCGTGCACTTTCGTTAACTATTAACGGAATTGCAAACGGACTTCGCAATACTGGCTGATTTACAAAAATCGCAACATGCGAGTGTTGCCTAAAGTATTTGGCTTCACTCTTTCAAGCCCAAGCATTTCGGCAACACCTTCGTCATAAGACTCAAGAAGTTGTTCATAAACTTTCACATCAACTGGTGCATCATCGATAGCTTCAAAGCCATGGCGTTGGAAGAATGATGTTTCAAAAGTCAAACAAAAAACGCGGCTAATGCCTAACGCGCGAGCTCGGTCTAAAAGTAATTCCAAGATGGTTCCACCTAGACCCGAATGTCGAAGGTCTGGTGAAATTGCCAGAGTTCGAACTTCCGCCAAGTCTTCCCACATCACATGAAGTGCTCCACAACCAACAACTTCATTGTCTTTAATCGCCACTATGAACTCTTGCACGGATTCGTAAAGCGTGACCGTTGGTTTAGCAAGCAATCGACCATCGCCTGAATAGGTGTCGATTAACTGGCTAATGCCTCGCACATCGTGGGTGTTTGCAGATCTAATCAAAACGCCATTTGGCAAAGTGATTTCTTGCTTCATTAATTTTGGCGTTCTGGCTTTACTAATGGGAAAAGAATGGTTTCGCGAATGCCAAGTCCGGTTAGGGCCATGAGCAATCTGTCGATACCCATACCTACACCACCCATTGGTGGTGCACCGTATTCGAGTGCACGTAAGAAATCTTCATCCATACGCATAGCTTCGGCATCGCCGCGTGCACCCAATGATGCCTGCTCAACCAAACGCTGGCGCTGAATTACAGGGTCGATCAATTCAGAATAACCCGTTGCTAATTCAAAACCGTCCACATATAAATCCCATTTTTCAACTACACCTGCTTCGTACCGGTGGTCGCGGACTAGAGGTGAAGTATCCACTGGGAAGTCGCGGACAAAAGTTGGTGAATCAAAAGTAGAAATCACATAATGTTCAAAAAGTTCTTCGATGTATTTTCCGTGTACCCAAGTTTTCTCGGGCTTCATCTCGACTGCAGCTGCAAGTTTTTGTAAATGCTCAATCGGTGTGGCCGGCGTGATTTCTTCACCGATAGCTTCTGATAAAGCCGGGAACATAGAAACGGATTTCCATTCGCCGCCTAGATTGTGAACAGTTCCATCGAGATGCGTCACTTCGAGTGTGCCACAAACGGATAGAGCGGCATTCTGAATTAATTCCTGGGTGAAGTTAGCCATGTCGTTGTAGTCGGCATAAGACTGATAGAACTCAAGCATTGCAAACTCTGGTGAGTGCGTTGAATCTGCACCTTCATTGCGGAAATTTCGATTGATTTCATAAACCCGTTCAATGCCACCCACCACACAACGCTTTAGAAAAAGTTCCGGTGCGATGCGTAGGAAAAGTTCAATGTCAAAAGCATTCGAATGTGTTTTGAAAGGTCGTGCAGCCGCTCCTCCATGAAGTGTCTGCAACATCGGAGTTTCAACTTCAACAAAATCGTAGTTAGAAAAAGTGTTTCGCAAAGACTGCATGACCTTTGGACGCATACGCGCCATCTCTCTAGCTTCAGGACGCACAATTAGATCAACATATCGTTGTCGAACTCGAGTTTCTTCTGAAAGAGGTTTGTGTGCGACTGGTAGTGGGCGCAAGGCCTTACTCACCATTTGCCAGGAATCACAAAGAATTGAAAGTTCGCCGCGACGTGAAGAAATTACTTCACCGGTTACGCCAACAAAGTCGCCGATATCAACAGTCGACTTCCAGCCTTCAAGTGCTTCTTCCCCGACTTTGTCGAAACTAATCATCGCTTGAATTTCGGTGCCGTCTCCGTCTCGCAACGACGCAAAGCAAAGTTTTCCAGTGTTTCGGACGAAAATTACGCGACCAGAAACCGAGTGAATAACACCTGTGGTGTCATCTGCATTCAAATTTGGAAACGCGGCACGAACTTGACCGATTGTGGCGGTGCGATTGAAATTAACTGGATACGGTTCAAGGCCTTGCTCAATAAGTCGTTCACGTTTTGAATGACGCACCTGCATTTGTTCTGGCAGGTCATCTACTTCGGTTTTTGGCGTATCAGTCACAGGCTGAGCCTACCGAGAGCCATTATGAACTCGAGTGATTACCCAATATTGCGTTCGTAGACCATTCGCAATCCATGCAAGGTTAAATCTGGATCATGATGTGTAATGGTCTGAGATTCGCGCACCACAATCGATGCCAAACCACCGGTGGCAATTACCGCTTTCACTGGTTCTCCTAATTCGGCAATGATTCTTTCGACTAACCCATCAACTTGTCCGGCGAATCCATAGATTGCACCTGATTGCAGTGCTTCAACTGTGTTCTTACCAATCACGTTCTTGGGTTTTACTAATTCCACTTTACGAAGTTGAGCAGCACGTGATGCCAAGGCCTCAATAGAAATTTCTACACCTGGAGCGAGTGCGCCACCAAGGAATTCACCTTTTGCAGAAATCACATCTAAGTTGGTCGAGGTTCCGAAATCAACCACAATTGCAGGACCACCGTAAATAGTGAATGCCGCTAGAGAATTTACGATTCGATCCGCACCAACTTCTTTTGGATTATCGGTCAAAATCGGGACACCAGTTTTTGTACCTGGTTCAACCACTACATGCGGAATTCCTGCGTAATACTTTTCCAACATAGTTCGCATTTCGCGCAAAACAGCTGGGACAGTAGAGCAAAGCGAAATACCATCAACCTCAGAAGTGTCTGCAAGTAAACCTTGAAATTTCAAAGCTAATTCATCTGCTGTTGTTCGTGAATCAGTGGCAATCCGAAATGATTCGACTAACTCTTCGCCATCAAATAGTCCAATTACGATATTTGTATTTCCAACGTCAATGCAAAGCAACATTAGTTGGCCTCCAATGTTTGCAAGTCTGCACCTATGTCCAAAATTGAAGTTGAGTGCGTTATCGCCCCAACTGCTAAATAGTCAACGCCAGTTTCGCCGTATGCACGTGCGACGTCGATAGTTAAACCACCGCTAGCCTCTAGTTTTGCGCGGTTTGAATTAATTTCAACAGCTTGTTTTACTTCTTCTACACTGAAGTTGTCGAGCAGTACTAAATCCGCCCCTGCATTGATTACTTCTTGAAGTTGTTCTAGGGAGTCGACTTCAACTTCGACTGCCAACTCAGGAAACTTTTTGCGAACGGCTTCAAAAGCGTTCACTACGCCGCCGGCTGCAACAATGTGATTGTCTTTTACTAGTGCTGCATCAGAAAGCGACATGCGGTGATTGGTTCCGCCACCACACACAACTGCATACTTTTCTAACCGGCGTAGCCCTGGAGTGGTTTTGCGGGTGTCTCTAACTTTGGTGTTGGTGCCTTCAAGAACTTTAACCCACTTGTTTGTCGCCGTTGCGATTCCAGATAGGTGACACAAAATATTTAGCGCAGTTCGCTCAGCGGTTAAAAGCGCAAAAGTCGGTCCCTCAATTTTCATGATCACTTCGCCAGCATTAACTTCCATGCCGTCAGCAATCAAGATTTCAACTTTGGCTTCGGACTGCGAAACCAAATCAAAAACAGCGCCAGCAACAGTTCCACCAGCCACAACTCCAGCTTTGCGAGCCCGCAATTCCATCAATGATTTGTGAGTGCTGGGGATAGTTGCAGCAGTTGTAACGTCGACTCCGCCATCCAAGTCCTCAGCTAAACAGCGCTTAATTAGGTCCATAACCTCATCGAGCACAAGTCCCTGAGCTCGCAATGGCACCGCAAAGTCAGTGCTGATCACACTTGGTAACCAATGTGGAGTTTTGGCCATTACAACACTTCCTTTGTGTCTGGAACTTGTGGAACAGGTTCAAAAGCAACTTTTAGATTTCCAGTTGGATCGCTATTTATTAAAACTCGTTTTAGCCAGGAGTTATCAGCATTTGGAAAATCTTCTCGCCAATGCGAGCCACGAGTTTCTTCTCTAGTTGACGCGGCTAACGCAATTGCGGTTGCAACTGTGTGCAAATTAGAGGTTTCCCAATTCTTTGTATTTGGCTGTAACCCTGAATTTGAAACATTTAGAGGCGCTAATTCATCTATTGCTGCCTGAGTGGATGTAGCGCTTCGTAGAACTCCAACATTGCGGGTCATAGTGTTTTGAATTTTGCTTCTTGAGTCATTGCTCAACAACACTTCAATGCCCTTTGATGTCACATAAGGTTTTCGCTCTGGTAAACCTAAAGCAAGAAATGCTCCGATGCGTTCTGCAAACACCAATCCTTCGAGCAGTGAATTACTTGCAAGACGGTTGGCGCCGTGAACACCAGTGCAAGCAACTTCACCGCAAGCAAATAAACCTGGGATGCTGGTTCGTCCATACAAATCTGTGCGAATACCGCCAGAGTGATAATGCTGAGCTGGTGCAACTGGAATCAAATCAGTTCGTGGATCAATTCCAAAACCAAGTAGTACATTGAAAATTGTTGGGAAACGCGCTTGCCATTCGTCACCAAGTTTGCGGGCATCTAGCCAAACATGTGAGAGGTTCTTTTCAATCATTTTTTTCATGATTGCAATTGAAACAATATCGCGAGGAGCCAAATCCGCTTGTGGATGAACTCCTTGCATAAATCGCTTTCCTTCATCATCAACCAAGAAAGCGCCTTCGCCACGAACGGCTTCACTTATCAATGGTTGTTGACCTTTGGCTTCGCTTCCCAAAAATAGAACCGTTGGATGGAACTGAATAAATTCCAAATCGGCCAAAGTCGCACCAGCCCGAAGTGCTAAAGCGATGCCATCACCTGTAGCAACTTTTGGATTTGTAGATTGTGAGAAAATTTGACCGATGCCACCGGTTGCCAAAATAACTGCTGGCGCGAGCACCGCCCCAACTCCGTCATGCATTCCTTGCCCCATGACGTGCAATGTGACACCTTGTGCTGCGCCTGTCTCGTCTTGCAATAAATCAAGGACTAAAGCATTTTCAATTAGCTGAATGTTTGGATCATTCGCAATTGCATCAACAAGTGCACGTGAAATTTCTGCACCAGTTGCATCTCCACCAGCGTGTGCAATGCGATCGCGATGATGACCACCTTCACGCGTTAGTGCGATTGCTCCAGTTGAAGTTTTATCAAAATTTGCTCCGCGTGAAATCAAACGGCGAATTGCATTCGGCCCTTCAACCACTAAGACTCTTGCAGCTGCCGAATCGCAAAGTCCTGCACCAGCAACGATTGTGTCTCGCCAGTGCTCATCTGGAGAATCATTTGGATCCAGAGCAGCAGCGATTCCGCCCTGCGCCCATCGAGTTGAACCATCATCAACTTGCGCTTTGGTTACCAGAATTACTTTGTAACCACTAATGCGAGCCTGAATTGCTGCGGTTAGGCCAGCAACTCCACTGCCGATAACAATTACATCAGTTTCTGCAAACCAGCCAGGCTCAGCTGCGGTGAGTTTGGTGCCGATTCGAGCGGTACTAGACATTGATTGCACCCAACTCACATTCGATGTTGTCGATTAAACGCACATCACCAATCTTTGCAGCGATTAGCACCCGCGCCAACCCCGGACCTGGGTTTAACAATTCAGGGTTGAGTACAGTCAAATAATCCAAGTGAATTTCGGTGAAAGACTTCAACCAATCTTTTACTTCTTCAATACTTGACCAAACTTTCATGCCAGATTGAAGATTTCTTTTCACTCTATTCAAAGCCTCATATATATGCATTGAAATTTCACGGTGCTCTTTCGAAAGTCTTTGATTGCGGCTCGACATTGCCAATCCATCGGCTTCACGAACTGTGGGCACGCCAACCACATTCACTGCAATTTCAAATTCACTTACCATTTGCTTAACTACGGCTAGTTGCTGAAAATCCTTCTCCCCAAAACAAGTAACTACTGGTCTGGTAATTTCTAGTAAACGATTCACAACGGTTGCAACACCTGCAAAATGTCCGGGGCGACTTTCACCTTCGAGGATTTCGGAAATTTTCCCTGGAACAATTTTCTTGACAGGCACATTTGCCGGATAAATTTCAGTAACACTAGGCGCAAAAACTATGTCTACCGAATTTTCACTGCAAAGTTTTACATCACTTTCCAAATCTCGTGGGTATTTCTCTAAATCCTCTGGATCATTAAATTGAGTTGGATTTACAAACACAGTAACGACCAATAAACCATCTTTACCAATTAGTTCTCGGCACTTTTGCATCAAAGCTGCATGTCCTTGATGTAAAGCTCCCATTGTGAATACTGCACCAACTTTTTTATGTGCGATTTCCAGCTGAAATTCTGCAACAGTATGAATCACTTTTGTCACTTGAGAACCGCCAAAACTTCTTCAGCGACTGAAGGGCTTAACTTGCCCGATTTACGAAGACTCGAAACTGTTGCAACTGCTATGGACCTGTAAGTCTCTAGGAATTCACTTTCTTTTAAAGCAAGAATGTGTGAGCGAACAGTTTCAACATCACCCCGAACTATCGGTCCCGTCAGTGAATCAATCCCTATGGTTAGTGAATTTTCAATAGCAGCATTGACAAGCGGGCTTAAGAAAAGTCCCGGATTTTCTATGCCAATCTTCTGCAGGATTTCTTTCGACTGATTCACCACAACACTTGAATGATTTGCAGCATGACTTAGGGCTGCGTGATAGATAGACCTATCTTCTTCTGCAACAACGTATTCACGCCCACCCATATTTAAAACTAAGGCTGCAGCAATTGGAAGCAGTTCATCATTTGTCGTAATTGCAAACGGGCATCCAATAATTCGATCGACATCGTTAGGTGCACCTGTAAAAGTCATAGCTGGATGAATTGCCATTGGTATCGCACCTTGGGCAGTTGCTGCCGCTAAAACATCTATTCCAAATCGACCTGATGTGTGGATTACAAATTGATGTTTTTTAAAACCAATTGTTTGAGCAATGCCCCGGACTAAATCTGGAAGTACATCATCAGGAACTGCAAAAAGGACTGTTTGAACATTCGCGATTAGGTTTTCAATACTTTGTAAATCGGTTGCGGGTAAAAATTCCAAAACCCGTTGCTTAGATTTTTCCGAAACCGCATGTGCCGCCACGATTGAGTGGCCATGGTTTTGAAGAGCTCGAGATAAGGCAATTCCGACTCGACCAGCCCCGATTAGGCCGATTTTTAAGACCGGTGGTGCATCTGCTGCCATATCCGCCACATTCTGTTCCAAGCCCATTTGGGTCTCGTTCAATGGCGCAAGGCTATGCGTTACGCAGAAGTATTGTCACAACTAACTGTCGATCCACAGCGAGGGCAGATGTGGCTTTCAACCACTCGAGCCCGGCGAGATGTGCTGGACATCAAGGCTTCAACGTCTGAGGCTCGGTAACGGCGATGGCCACTTGGCAGAGTTACAGGGGTCAACCGGCCAGTCTTTGCCCAGCGGGTTACGGTCTTTGGGTCCACCTTAAAAAGCATGGCAACCTCTCTTGGGCGAAGCATGCGTTCGTTTTCTTGGTTCATTGCGACCTCCTTGATGAGCCCACATTGCCACACAATTACTCACAATTCACTGCGAAAACGGTTTAGATTTGGTGCAGATTGATGCTTTTAGCCCGATTTTGAGCAAATCTGAACTCACCCTGCCAAAAAGCAGGTCCATTGGTTAAAGTTCGCCACTGTTGCTCGCAAAGTTCGGGCATTTACCTCATGCAAGGGGCTGAACCATGGGTCGTGGCCGACAAAAAGCGAAACAAGCCAAAGTTGCACGTGAGCTCAAATACGACAGCGGTTCAATTGATTTGAATGCACTTGCAGCCGAACTTCACGGAAGCCAAAACCATTCCACAAATTCCGATGATCTACCAGAGGGTGATTACTCGAAGTGGATTGATGAAGAAGAAGAAGACGAAGAAGAAACCGACGAAAATTAATTCGTCAAGAAAACCGCTCCACCTTTTCCACCTTTAGCGGCGGCGTCGCCTTTTTCGTTCTCATTGCGAATTCTCACGTTTCCACAAACAAATGCATCAATGCCTTGGTTTCTTAAATTACCGAGAGCTTTATCTGTGACATCTTTTGCAACCACCGCAAACATCCCGATACCTTGATTGAAAGTTTGTTCCATATCTGCCTGCGAAACTTTCCCGACTGCTGCAATTAAGTTGAAGACGGCTGGAACCTGCCAAGTGGATCGGTCAAGATCTGCCGCTAAATTTTCAGGCAATACGCGCGCAAGATTTGCAGCCAAACCGCCACCAGTTACATGTGAGAAAGTGTGTAGCGATTCATTCAGCTCACTTGCCAGTGCTAAACAAGCCTTAGTGTAAATGCGAGTTGGCTCCAACATTTCTTCACCAAGTGTTCTACCCAGCTCATCAATGTGCGTTTCGAGCTTGAAACCTTTATCACCAAGTAAAACGTGACGCGCAAGTGAAAAACCATTGCTGTGTAATCCTGATGAAGTCATAGCGATAACTACGTCGCCATTTCTTACGCGATCAGCTCCAAGTAGGTTTTCAGCTTCAACCACACCAGTTCCTGCGCCCGCGATGTCATACTCACCCGCGGCCATCACACCAGGATGTTCAGCAGTTTCGCCACCTAGCAACGCCATTCCAGCTTGCTTGCAACCCTGAGCAACACCTCGAACTATGTCAGCAACCACCGAAGGTTCAACTTTTCCAGTTGCAATGTAATCAGTTAAGAAAAGTGGTTCGGCTCCACACACAACAATGTCATCAGCAATCATTGCTACTAAATCAATTCCAACAGTGTGATGAATTCCAAGTTTTTGCGCGATTACAACTTTGGTGCCCACTCCATCGGTGCCGGTAGCAAGAATTGGTTTTTTGTACTTTGTGAGTGCGCTTGCATCAAACAACCCTGCAAATCCGCCGAGATCACCAATTACTTCTGGTCTGGTTGCGGACAAGACGCTGGCCTTCATCAAGGCAACTGCGCGCTCGCCTGCTTCAACATCTACACCGGCTTTTGCATATGAGTTGCTCATGGCAACCTCAGAGCACGGGCGACACCGTCTTCACCCTCAACACCTTTGGCGATGTTTTCTAAAATGTTCTTGCCAAAGACTCCGTCGTCTGGCAATGCCACTGGATATTTGCCATCGAAACACGCTTTGCATAAACGATCTTCAGCAACTTTCGTTGCATCCACCAAACCTTCAAGTGAAACGAATCCGAGCGAATCAGCGCCAATTGAATTTTTTATCTCTTCAATAGTTAAACCATTTGCAATTAATTCTGCCCGAGTTGCAAAGTCAATTCCATAAAAGCATGGCCACATAACTGGTGGACTTGAGATTCGCACATGCACTTCAAGCGCGCCCGCTTCTCGAAGCATTCGAACAATCGCACGCTGGGTATTTCCACGCACAATTGAGTCGTCTACAACAATAATTCTCTTGCCAGCAATTTCTTCACGAAGTGGATTTAGTTTTAGGCGAATACCAAGTTGACGCAAAGTTTGTGATGGTTGAATAAAAGTTCGACCAACATACGCGTTTTTCACCAAGCCCTGCGCAAACGGAATATTTGCGCCTTGCGCATATCCAACTGCAGCTGGGGTGCCAGATTCAGGAACCGGAATCACCATGTCCGCATCAATTGGATGCTCTTTTGCCAAAGTGCGGCCAACTTCAACTCGAACTGCATGGACTGCGTGACCTGTCAAAACCGTATCTGGTCTAGCAAGATAAACGTATTCGAATAAACAATGCTTTGGAGTCGGAGCAGCGAAAGTTTGGCTACGAATTCCAGACTCATCAATTGCAATCAATTCACCTGGTTCAACATCACGTACAAAAGATGCACCAACAATGTCTAGGGCCGCGGTTTCAGATGCAACTACCCAACCGTTTTCAAGTTTTCCAATAACTAATGGGCGAATCCCGTGGGCATCACGAGCTGCATAAAGAGTGGTTGCATCCATGAATACCAAAGAGAATGCACCTCGAACATTTGGAAGCTCTTTCATTGCAGATTCTTCAATAGAAAGATCTGGATGTGATGCAAGCAGTTCAGTTAATACTTCGGTGTCTGAAGTAGATGTCCGGTGAATATTTGTTAAAGGTAATTCACCTTTGTCTAGTTTTGAAACCCGGTCAATAAGTTCTTTTGTATTCACCAAGTTGCCGTTGTGGCCGAGTGCTAAGTGACCTTGAGAGGTAGTGCGAAAAGTTGGTTGGGCATTTTCCCATTTGCTAGAGCCAGTAGTTGAATAACGAGTATGACCGATCGCAAGATGTCCAGTTAGCGTTTCAAGAATGTTTTCATTGAAAACTTGTGAGACCAAACCCATCTCTTTATAAACAACAATTCGGCTGCCATCGCTAGCTGCAATACCTGCAGATTCTTGTCCACGATGTTGAAGTGCATACAAACCAAAAAATGTAAGTTTCGCTACGGCTTCACCTGGAGCCCAAACTCCAAAAACTCCACAAGCATCTTGCGGACCTTTATCGTTTGGATCTAAATCATGATTTAAAAGGCCGTCTGGACGAATCACTGGCTAATCCTAAACTGGAAAATGGGTTGATAAGTTGCTGCGCTCGCCGCTTGCACTGACCAATCCATCTTCGGTTGCTTGTTCCCATGAAATCTTGCCAATTGCCAGCAAAATTAAAGTCTTTGCATTCATTTCCACCACCGCAGCTGGAGTTCCACGCCGATGGTTTGTGCCTTCAATGATCTGAATTGCGGCATATGGAGGGATTCGAAGTTCCACACTTTTACCAGGAGCTTTTTGCTTAATGGTGTTCAAAACCGACTTAACCGCAGCTCGTTCAGTCTCTTTATCTGGTTGCACTTCGGCGGCGTATGCACTTGCACATTCGGCCACTGAAGTTTCCACCTTAACCTACTGTCGGTCCGAATATTGCTGGCAAAGTTTCGAAATGCTTTTTGCTTAACTCAGACAAGGTTAGAACCAAAGTTTCATGCCAGACATTGTCAATGCTCAGTACTTGTTCATCTGCCAATTTCGAATCAACCACACCAATTCGAGTATTGGTAAAGCCTCGAGCATTACACATTTCAATGAACCTGGTTTCTTCACTTCGTGGCACAACCACAACAGCGCGTGTAGCTGATTCGGAATACGCAAATACAAATGGATCTAAATTATCTGGCACCCAAAGTCTTGCGCCGATTCCAGAACGAATCGCCATCTCAATGAGGGTTTGCATGACGCCACCCTCGCTTACGTCGTGAGCAGCGTTAATTAATCCATCGCGTGAAGCTGCCACCAAGATTTGAGAAAGTTGCATTTCTTTTTGCAAATCAATTTTTGGTGGTAGACCGCCCAAGTGGCCGTGAATCTCATGCGCCCATTCACTTCCCGCAAGGTCATCATCAGTGTCACCAAGAAGATAAATCAAATCTCCATCTTCACGCCAAGCCATTGCAGTACGGCGTTCAACATCATCAATTACACCAAGTACGCCAACTACTGGGGTTGGCAAGATTGCTACATCACCTGTTTGGTTATAGAAAGAAACGTTGCCACCAGTTACAGGTGTGTTCATTTCTAGGCAGCCATCGGCAAGGCCGCGTACAGCCTCAGAAAATTGCCACATAACTTCTGGATCTTCAGGCGATCCAAAGTTCAAACAGTTTGTAACTGCCAAAGGAACTGCACCTGATACTGAAACATTTCGATATGCCTCAGCTAAAGCCAACTTCGCACCGTTATACGGATCTAGTTTTGCAAAGCGGCCGTTGCAATCGGTTGAAACTGCCACACCACGGCCAGTGGTTTCATCCACGCGCACCATTCCAGAATCTTCTGGTTGTGAAAGAACTGTGTTTCCCAAAACATAACGGTCGTATTGGTCAGTCACCCAACGCTTTGATGCCAAGTTAGGTGCAGCTGTCATCTTCAAAATGGTTTCGCGAAGTTCGCTAACGGTTTTTGGTCGAGCCAATTTAGAAGGCGAATCCGCTTGCAATGCATCTTGCCAAACTGGTCGGTGGTACGGGCGTTCATAAACAGGTCCATCATGCGCAACAGTGCGTGGTGGCACATCCACAATTATTTCGCCATGCCATTCAATGACCAAACGACCGGTGTCGGTTACTTCACCAATGTCGGTTGCGACTACATCCCACTTTTGGCAAATTTCCATAAACTTTTCAACGTTTTGTGGTGGCACAATCGCACACATACGTTCTTGCGATTCACTCATCAAGATTTCTTCAGGCGAAAGTGTGTGGTCACGAAGCGGAACGCGATCTAGCCAAACGTGCATTCCGCCAGTTCCATTGCTTGCAAGTTCTGATGTTGCACAAGAAATTCCAGCGCCACCAAGATCTTGAATACCTTCGACTAATCCAGCGTGCAAAACTTCAAGTGTGCATTCAATAAGTAGCTTCTCCATAAATGGATCGCCTACTTGAACACTAGGTCGTTTTGCCGGGCCACCATCTTCGAAGGTTTCAGATGCGAGAACTGAAACGCCACCAATTCCATCGCCGCCAGTTGCTGCGCCGAAAAGAATTACGCGGTTGCCAAGTCCTGAAGCTTTTGCAAGATGAATATCTTCGTGGCGCATTGTGCCAACGCAAAGGGCATTCACCAGTGGATTGCCAAGGTAAGTTGGATCGAATACAACTTCGCCGCCAATGTTGGGAAGGCCAAGGCAGTTTCCGTATCCGCCAACACCAGCAATAATTCCTGGCAAAACTCGGGCAGTGTCTTTTGCGTCCGCTGGACCAAAACGAAGTGGGTCCATTACGGCAACAGGTCGAGCGCCCATTGAAAGAATGTCGCGCACGATGCCACCAACACCAGTTGCTGCACCTTGATACGGTTCAACAAATGAGGGGTGATTGTGACTTTCTACTTTGAAAGTGACAGCCCAGCCATCACCGATATCTACAACACCAGCATTTTCACCGATGCCTACCAGCATGGCATCTGATTTCGGCTTCTTTTCACCGAATTGTTTTAGGTGAACTTTTGAAGACTTGTATGAGCAATGTTCACTCCACATGACGGAATACATTGCAAGCTCAGAGTTAGTTGGACGTCGACCCAAAATTTCACGAATACGTGCGTATTCATCATCTTTCACGCCAAGATCAAGGTAAGGCTGTTTTACTTCTGGAGTTTCGCTCGCATTTTTTACGGTGTCCATGCTCATTACTTAACACCTGCTAACAAAGATGAAAGTACCGAAGTGAAAAATGGCAAACCATCAGTTGTTGGGCCAGTGAGTGCATCAACCGCATGTTCTGGGTGCGGCATCAATCCAACAACATTTCCGCGTTCGTTTGAAATTCCAGCAATGTCGCGTCGTGAACCATTTGGATTTACATCTAAGTAGCGTGCAATTACTCGACCTTCAGCTTCTAGTGCATCTAAAGTTTTTTCATCGGCGATATATCCGCCTTCACCATTTTTCAATGGCACCACAATTTCTTGACCGACTGAAAAATCCTTGGTCCACATTGAAGTGTTGTTTTCGATACGAAGTTTTTGGTCGCGACAAACAAAGTGCTGATGATCGTTACGAATCAGTGCGCCTGGAAGCAAATGCGATTCACAAAGAATTTGAAAACCATTACAAATTCCAAACACCGGTAAACCACCGTTTGCCGCCACCACAAGTTTTTCCATAACTGGTGCAAATCTTGCAATCGCACCACAACGCAAGTAATCGCCGTAAGAAAAACCACCTGGCAAAATCACCGCGTCTACATCATGAAGGTTTGCATCGCCATGCCAAAGTTCAACCGAAGTTCCACCAGCAATTTGAACCGCGCGTGCGGCATCTCTATCGTCGAGTGAACCTGGGAAAGTCACTACACCAATTCGGGCGCCGGAAATTTCGCTCACGCGTTTTCAACCCGCAATTCGTAATCCTCAATTACTGGATTGCTCAGCAAGTTGCCAGCAAGTTCGTGAAGCTTCTTTAATGTTTCATCATTCAATTCGCCATCAATATCAATTACGAATTGTTTTCCTTGGCGAACATTTGAAACTTTGCCAAGACCAAGACGAACAAGTGATCCTTGGACTGCGCGACCTTGTGGGTCGAGAATTTCAGACTTCAATCGAACATCGACCACGACACGGGCCACGCGGCGCTCCTCTGATAAGGGGTTTTGCGGATTTGAGCTCTGAAATTTCAGTGGCTACGGGCAAAGTTTAGTCGCGCGCGGCATTCTCTCTAAGACCAGTCAAGGCCTGTCAAACGCTCGTATGCCTCGACATATTTGTCGTGAGTGCCAGCCACAACCTCAGCAGGCAATGCCGGTGGCGGAGTGCTTCCCTTGCGGTCCCAACCAGAGGCAGGCGAGGTCAACCAGTCGCGCAAGAACTGCTTGTCAAAGGATGGTTGGCTGCCACCTGGCTGCCACAGCTCGGCTGGCCAATAGCGAGATGAGTCAGGGGTCAAGACTTCGTCAGCCAGCAGGATCTGGCCATCTGCTGCTCGACCAAATTCAAATTTTGTGTCCGCCAAAATTACATTACGGCTGCGTGCAATTACTTCAGCTCTTTCATAAATTTCAAGGGTTAAATCTCTAAGTGCAATTGCATCTGCTTCACCGATGGTTTTCACAACGTGCGCAAAGTCCACGTTTTCATCGTGTTCACCAAGTTCTGCTTTTGTAGCTGGTGTGAAAATCGAATTAGGTAAACGAGATCCGTCAACCAAGCCATCTGGAAGTTGATTGCCGCAAACCATTTTGTTTTCGTTGTATTCAACTAATCCAGAACCAGTTAAATATCCGCGTGCAACACATTCAACCGGGAACATGTCGAGGGACTTACAAATCATCGCTCGCCCTGCAACTGATTTTGGAACTTCAGTACTTATTACATGGTTTGGCACTATGTCTTTTAGTTTGTCGAACCACCACAATGAAAGTGCTGTCAGGATTTTTCCTTTGTCGGGAATTTCCGTTGGCATCACCCAGTCGTATGCACTGATGCGATCACTTGCTACAAATAGCAATTGATTATCAGGAGTGCGATAAAGGTCTCGAACTTTGCCGGAATAAATGTGGGTGTATCCAGCTGGTAGTTCGTAGTTGGTTGGTCTGATTTCCACTGTGCCTACAAAATTGAAGCTGGTGAATAAATCGCCGCATCTGGATTTAGAGATGCGATTGATTCAATTTGTTCAACAACGGCCGCAACTTGTGAAACGGCCGCGCCAGTGAATTCCATCGGAGACTTCATTAGATTGTTGATTTCATCTGCTGAAAGTTGCAGTCTGTTGTCGTTCGCTAGTCGCTCAACTAAATTGTTTACTCCACCTTCACGAAGTGAAAGTGCGGTAGCGACCGCATGTTCCTTAATAACTTCGTGTGCAACTTCGCGGCCAACGCCTTTTCGAACTGCGGCCATTAAAACTTTTGTGGTTGCAAGGAAAGGCAAATTGCGAGCCAATTCCTTTTCAATTACCGCTGGGAATGCACCAAATTCATCAAGCACCGTTAAGAAAGTTTCAAAGAGGCCATCAATTGCAAAGAATGAATCAGCTAGTGCCACTCGGCGAACAACCGAGCATGCAACGTCACCCTCATTCCACTGGCTGCCAGCTAACTCTGCAGTCATATTTGCATACCCGCGCAGAATTACCGCAAAACCATTGACACGTTCGCAAGATCTCGTGTTCATCTTGTGTGGCATTGCGCTAGAGCCAACTTGTCCAGCTTTAAATCCTTCGGTGACAAGTTCTTGACCGGCCATCAAACGAATCGTGTGAGCCAATGAAGAAGGTCCGGCTGCAAGTTGCAATAGTGCGCTAGTTACATCGTGATCTAGTGAACGCGGATAAACCTGACCAACTGATGTCAACACTTGTTCGAAACCTAGGTGCTCGGCAATTTTCTTTTCTAAAACTGCAAGTTTCTTTTCGTCACCGTCTAACAAATCCAACATGTCTTGAGCGGTTCCAACTGGACCTTTGATTCCGCGTAGTGGATAGCGCGCAATTAAATCTTCAAGGCGATCAAAAGCTACCAACATCTCATCAGCAGCTGATGCAAATCGTTTGCCAAGTGTGGTGATTTGCGCCGGCACATTGTGCGAACGTCCGGTTAGCGCAGTTTCTTCATATTGGGTTGCCATATTTCCAAGGCGAACTAGCGCCGCAATTACGCGCACTCGAACAAGTTGTAGCGATTGCAAGATTTGAAGTTGTTCCACATTTTCTGTTAGGTCGCGTGAGGTCATTCCTTTGTGGATTTGCTCGTGACCCGCAAGTGCACAAAATTCTTCAATGCGCGCTTTCACATCATGTCGAGTGACGGCTTCGCGAGCTGCAATTGAAGCTAGATCAATTTGGTCGATGACTTTTTCGTAAGCAGCTAGCGCATCTTTTGGAACTTCAATCCCCGCATCAGCTTGTGCCTTCAAAACCGCAACCCATAGTTGACGTTCTAACCGGACTTTGTTTTCGGCCGACCAGATAACAGCCATTTCTTGCGATGCATATCTATTTGCCAGAACATTTGCGATGCGCGGTTTAGTCACTGGCTCATTCTCTCAGTTAGCCGCTTTTTGAGCGATGTCCGTGCGGAAATGTGAGCCGCGAATACTTATTTGGCCAACTGCCTCGTAAGCCCGAGCCCGAGCCATTTTTAGGTCAGGACCAGTTGCGGTAACTGATAAAACTCGGCCACCAGCTGTGACAATTTCCCCATCTTTATTTGCCGTGCCTGCGTGAAATACCTTCACATTTGGAAGTGAATTCGCACGTTCTAGTCCAGAGATCACATCGCCAAGATTTGGCGCATCTGGATATTTCTCACTGGCAATCACAACTGTCACCGCTGCATCATCTGACCATTCAAGCGGCGGAAGTTGATTTAGTTTTCCAGTTGCCGCCGCATAAAGCACCCCAGCTAATGATGTTTTCAACCGGGCTAAAACCACTTGCGTTTCTGGATCGCCGAAGCGAGCATTGAACTCAATAACTTTTGGACCTTTAGATGTAATCGCTAATCCAACAAATAGAACTCCACTAAAAGGAGTTCCACGTTCATGCATTAAATCAATCACTGGTTGCCCAATTTTTGTAACTACTTGTTCAACCAAATCAGGTTGCGCCCAAGGCAATGGTGAATACGCTCCCATGCCACCTGTGTTTGGACCAGCATCATCATTGCCAACTCGTTTGAAATCTTGGGCTGGCTGTAGCGGAACTACGTTCTTACCATCACACAATAAAAACAATGAAACTTCTGGGCCATCGAGAAATTCCTCGACGACAACTTTTCCATCTTGATTTGAGAAACATTCATTTGCATGCGCAATTGCAACTGCAGGATCGTTAGTTACAACCACACCTTTTCCAGCAGCAAGTCCATCATCTTTAATCACGTGCGGTGCACCAAATTCGGCCATCGCTTTTTCTACTTCAGCAACGTTGTTGCAGGTGTAGGAATGTGAGGTTGGAACTTTTGCAGCGACCATTATTTCTTTTGCAAAAGATTTACTTGCCTCAAGTTTGGCTGCATCTCTTAGTGGACCGAAACAAGCGATTCCGGCGGCAGTCACCGCATCAGCCGCACCATGTGCGAGTGGCACTTCCGGCCCCACCACAACTAGATCAACTGCTAACTCTTGAGCTAATTGTGTAATTGCCGAGCTGTTTTTTACATCGATTGGATGAGTAGGAACTTCCAGTGCAATTCCAGCATTGCCTGGTGCACAAACCACAGACTCAGTAACTGGATCTGCAAGTAGAGATTGCACGATCGCATGTTCGCGAGCGCCAGAACCAATCACCAAGATTTTCACTGGTGAATTTTACCTGCTTGAGACTTAACCCTCGTAGTGCTTGTCCATAACAGTGAAAACCTTTTCAAGCTTCTCAAGTGCTTCACGCACTTCATCCTCAGAAATGTTGCAAGGCGGCACAACATGAAGTCGGTTTGCTGCAGTAAATGGCAACAAACCATTTGCACGGCAGGTTGCAATTAGTTCCGCCATCACAGGTGAAGGGCCAGATGCAGGAGCTACAGGTCTGCGAGTTTTTTGGTCGTGAACAAGGTCAAGCGCCCAGAAAACTCCAAGCCCGCGCACTTCTCCAATGATTGGGTGACGTCCAGCTAGTTCACACAAGCCAGCAGCTAAGACACCATTGCCAACATTTGCAGCATTCTCAACAATTTTCTCTTCCCGCATTGCGTTGATAGTGGCAATTGCCGAGGCGGTGGCAATTGGATGGCCGGAATAAGTCAGACCACCTGGGAAAACGCGGGAATCAAAAGTGGCGGCGATTTCATCGCTGATAATCACACCACCGAGTGGGATGTAGCCGCTGTTAACACCTTTTGCGAAAACAATTAGATCAGGTTTGATGTTGAAGTGTTCGAACGCGAACCATTTTCCTGTTCGACCAAAGCCGGCCATAACTTCATCTGCGATGTAAACAATGTTGTGTTGTTCGCAAAGTGCTTTTACGCCTTCTAAATATCCTGGAGGTGGAATCAAAACACCACCGGTGCCAACCACTGATTCCAAAACGATACAAGCGATTGATTGTGGACCTTCAGCAGCAATTACATCTGCAAGATGCGCAAGTGCGCGTTCGGTTTCTTGTTCTGGTGATTCAGACCAAAAATTCGAGCGATATGGAAATGGTCCAAAGAAGTGGACGTGTCCCATTGAATATTCGTTTGGAATTCGTCGCCAGTCGCCGGTTGCGTTAATCGCGGAACCAGTGTTTCCGTGATACGAGCGATAGTAAGAAAGCACTTTGGTTTTTCCGGTGTGCAATCGCGCCATTCGAATTGCATTTTCAATTGCATCCGCTCCACCGTTGGTGAAGAAAACTTTGTTAAATCCATCTGGTGCAACTTCTGAAATCAGTTTTGCTGCTTCACCACGCGACTTCACTGCATGTTGAGGTGCGATGGTTGCCATTGTGTCTGCTTGAGCTTTGATGGCAGCAATCACCTTTGGATGTTGATGACCAATATTCGTGTTTACTAGCTGACTTGATATGTCTAGGTACTTGTTTCCGTCGAAGTCCCAAACATAAGAACCCGCAGTCTTTTCAACCACGAATGGATTCAAAGTTCCTTGTGCGGACCAAGAATGGAATACATGCTTGCGGTCTAAATCAAAGACGTACTTACCTTCATCGCTCATAGCGCGTGAATCTACTCTGAGTAGACCCGCTCTTCTAGACGCGCACGCACTTTTGGCCAATCTTCAACAGTGATTGAGAACAAAACCGTGTCACGAATCGAGCCATCTGCCCTTCGCTGATAGCGCCGTAACACGCCTTCATAAGTTGCCCCAAGCCTTGCAATTGCTTGTTGGGATCTGACGTTACGGATATCGGTTTTTAGTTGCACCCGACCCATGCCCAACTCTTCAAAGGCGTATTTGAGTAGTAGTAACTTGGTTTCTGGATTTACTTTGGTGCCCCAAAATTCAGGCACATATGTAGTTGCACCAATTTCGGTTCGGGCGTCACGAACTGAAGTATCTAGAAATGAAGTGGTGCCAACAAAAGTAAATTCGTCTCGCTTCAAATACGACTTTGCAAGCCGCACGGTCCATGGTTGCCATGGCCCTTCTAAATCTCGTGACTTCAACGGCAAAAGGATGTCTTCAATTTGAGTTGGGCGAATTACTGCATGTTTCCAGCATTCATCTCGATCAAGCTCATTAAATTGCTCTTCTAGATCTTCAATGTGTGTAGGACGTACAACTACATATTCGCCACGGAGTTCAGTTTTCGGACTGATAGGCCATTTGATTCCCGGCCAAATTTCATCTTTTGGTCGCGGATCTACTTTTGGTTCAAACCTTGGAAGTTCTTCCATGGCTAGTCGATTAAGTCGTGAACAGAAATTGTCGCGTTGCGATCCTGACCAACACCAATAGCACTAATGCGAGCACCAGAAACTTTTTCTAGAAAGCGAACGTAATCTTGCGCATTCTTAGGAAGCTCATCAAAAGTTCTGCAGCCACTAATGTCTGTTTTCCAACCTGGCAACATTTCGTAAATAGGTTTTGCGTGATGGAAATCAGTTTGCGATGCAGGAAGTTCTTCAACTCGCTTACCGTCAATTTCGTAAGCCACACAAACTGGAATTTCTGCCCAATCACTCAAAACATCAAGTTTGGTCAGGAAGAAATCCGTTAAACCGTTTACTCGGGTTGCATAACGAGCAATCGGTGCATCAAACCAACCGCAACGGCGTGGACGACCAGTTGTCACACCGCGTTCGCCACCAATTCGGCGCAATTCTTCGCCATCGTGATCAAGAAGTTCTGTTGGGAAAGGGCCTGAGCCAACCCGAGTTGTGTAGGCCTTCAAAATGCCAATCGAGCGAGTGATTTTTGTAGGTCCAATTCCAGAGCCAGTACAAGCTCCACCCGCAGTTGGATTTGAAGATGTGACGAATGGATAGGTTCCATGATCCACATCCAATAAAGTTCCTTGACCACCTTCAAGTAAAACAACTTTGCCTTCGTCAAGTGCATTGTTGAGAAGCAAAGTGGTATCGCGAACATATGGACGTAGGCGATCTGCAAAAGTTAAAAGTTCGGCGACGATTGCTTCAGCTTCAACGGCACGGCGGTTGTATACCTTTACCAACACTTGGTTCTTGTTGATCAATGCGCCTTCAACTTTATCTTTCAAAATCTTTTCGTCGAACAAGTCTTGAATTCGAATTCCAACACGTGCAACTTTGTCTGAATAAGTTGGACCAATGCCGCGACCAGTTGTTCCAATTTTTGATTTGCCCAAGAAACGTTCGGTCACTTTGTCGAGTGTTACGTGGTAAGGCGTGATGACATGTGCGTTTGCACTGATCACAAGCTTTGAAGTGTCGATGCCTTGAGCTTCAAGTCCATCAATTTCGTGGAACAAAACTGCGAGGTCAATCACAACGCCATTTCCGATAACTGGTACAACTTCTGGGCTCAAGATTCCACTTGGCAAGAGGTGCAGTGCAAACTTCTTATCGCCAATTACAACGGTATGGCCGGCATTGTTTCCACCTTGGTAGCGAACCACGTAATCAACACGGCTACCTAATAAATCGGTGGCTTTACCTTTACCTTCATCGCCCCATTGGGCACCCAGCAGCACAATCGCAGGCATCGGGCGCCTCCTCACCTAAGTCACTTTGGCAAGCACCCTTTGGTCTTGCGGCGGAAGTTTAGCCAATCTCATAAAAACAAACAGCGACACAGTCACCTGTGCCGCTGCTTGCTTATTTTTTAGTTAGTCATGGATTGCATTTGCAAGTTCAAGTGCTTTGGTCTTCAAAGTACCTGAAATTGGAGCATATCCGAGGGACTTGCCGTTTTGTGGTCCGCAAGTGTTAAGTAAGTACTTGACGAATCCCTCAACAGCCTGTGCCTTTGCCGAAGACGCTCCACGATCTGCGATCGCGTAGGTCAACAATGACATGTTGTAAGCACCAGCAATCTTCTTTGTGAAGTCGAGTGTTACAGCACCAGTTGCAGAGTTGAAGTTTGCGCGGCCGTAGAACTCTTGCAAGAACTTCGCTGCTGATGCAGATGTTGGCTTGATGAATTCACCGTTTGCGTTCTTCAAAAGTGCAACTGCAACCTTTGGCTTACCTGATGAATCAACAGAGTCTGACAAGTCAGCGTATCCAATTGTGTAAGCAGTGTTCTTGACTGAAGTCACAAGTGCTTGTGAGGTAGCAGCACCGATTGAACCTGCTGGCATTCGACCAGCTGGATTACCTGATGCAATTGTTCCGTTCTTGGCTTTGGTCCAGATGCTCGGAACATTTTGACGCAAGTAATCAGTTAGGTTTTCTGATGTACCTGAGCTTGCAGAACGATAAACAACGCGAATTGCTTTGTTTGGAAGTTTTGCTTTAACAGTTGCGGTTTGCAAACTCTTAATTGAAGTGTGATTCCACTTGGTAATTTTTCCAGAAAGAATTTTTGCAATAGTTGCTGCATCCAATTTCAGTTGTGCATTTGCAACACCTGGAATGTTGTACATGATCGCAATTGGGCCACCCACCACTGGGATGTAGCGGTAAGTACGACCAGTTGAGATAGTTGATGCTGCATCTGAAGCACCGAAATCAACTGTGCTAGCACCGAATGAGCTGCGACCAACACCGGAACCTTGGCTGATGTAGGTGATGTTGTAATCAGATTGCTTCACGGCACATGAAGTAATGAATTTGTAGGCAAAAGATGAGCCAGTGCCCTTAAGACTTGTAGCGGCAAAAGCAGGTCCAGCTAGGAATGTGGTAACTGCAAGAGCAGCAGCTGCGAGAGCTGCAAGCAAGCGCTTTGGCATGCTATTTCCTTTCGTGTTGCTGTGAGTGATCAGCTGATGCTGTTCTACGGAGTCCCACAACATGCCTCGGACAATAGACAACAAGATGAAACAAACCTCTGCGTCTAGTAGAAGCAGAGGTTTGTTTTAGGTGAATTTTTGGTGAAGTATTTTGAGATTAGCCGAATCGACCGTGAACGTAATCGTCAGTCCGCTCATCTTGTGGTTTGTGGAAGATATCGTGGGTTAGACCGTTCTCCACCACGTGGCCCGGACGTCCGTCTTCAGACAGGAAGAAAGCGGTGTAATCGCTCACACGCAGAGCTTGCTGCATATTGTGAGTAACAATCACGATGGTTACGGTTTCACGAAGTTCCTTGATGGTCTCTTCGATACGTCGGGTTGAGCCGGGGTCAAGAGCAGAACATGGTTCATCCATCAACAAAATCTGTGGTTTCAAAACCAATGAACGGGCGATGCAAAGGCGTTGCTGCTGACCACCAGAAAGTGAGCCTGCGCTGGTCTTGAGCCGATCTTTAACTTCTTCCCAGAGGCCGGCTTTGCGAAGTGAATCTTCCAAAATGAATTCAGCATCGTCAACTTTACGTTTTGCAAGTTTTAAACCGGCAAGCACGTTGTCACCGATAGACATTGATGGGAATGGGTTTGGCTTTTGGAAAACCATACCGACTTTTAGGCGAACATCTACAGGGTCAACATGTGCTGCATAGATATCTTCATTATCGAGCATTACATGACCAGCAAGTTTTGCGCCTGGGATTAATTCATGCATGCGATTCAAAGTTCGAATGAAAGTTGACTTTCCGCAACCTGAAGGTCCAATCAGCGCAGTAACTGTGTTAGTTGGAAACTCGAGATTGACATTTGCCAAGACCTGACGATCTCCAAACCAGACATTGATGTCTTTGGTTTCCATCGCATTTTCTGAATTTGCAACAAATTCAAAATCTTGTGAACTCATCATTTCCTCTAGTTTCTCTTCATTCGGTCAGCCACGATGCGCGCTGAGGTAAACAAAATTGTGATGGTGGTTAGTAGTACAAATGTGGCAAACCATGCTCTAGCCATGTCGTTATCGCCACCAAGCAGCATTTGCGTGAACACATAGCTCGGTAGCGCAGACATTGATTCGGAGAATGGATTTACATTCAAAACATTATTTCCAAATGCAGTTAGTAACAATGGAGCAGTTTCACCTGCAACTCGAGCTACACCCAAAATCGCAGAAGTAATCAAACCGCTTTTTGCAGCTGGAAGCACCACCATTCGAACGGTGCGCCATTGAGTTCCACCGAGTGCAAGTGCCGCAGTGCGAAGATCATCTGGAATTAGTCGCAAAATTTCTTCTGCAGTTCGAGCAACCGTTGGCAGCATCAAAATTGAAAGTGCCAGTGCACCAGCAAAACCTGAGTATTGCAATATTCCGCTGACAATTAATGCAGAATAGATGAACAAGCCAGCCACGATTGATGGCACACCCGACATCGCTTGGACGAAGAACCGAACTAAGGGAGTCAGTTTTCCGCGAACTTCTGTTACGTACAAAGCAGCCAAGATTCCAATCGGCACTGAAATCAATGTCGCAATACCCACCATGATGATGGTTCCAACAATTGCGTGGCCAAGCCCACCCTTGCTAAGTGGTTCATCCGCACCAACTTTTCCAGCATCTTCAAAAAGTAAATTTAGATGGGTAATTCCAACTAAACCATTTGAGATAACGGGCCAAAGTACGGTTGCTACGAAGGTGACAAAGACAAAAATGGTTGCACCGACAAAAACTTCTAGAAATGCATTTGCTAGTGACTTTTGTTTCTTTCCGTATTTGGCAAGAAGTGCAGCCGAAAGAATGTGAAAAGCCAACCATGTCACGCAAAAACCGGTGAAACCCGCCATTGGAGTTATCACTGTGAAAAGTAGGGCCAAGACAGGCGTACCTAGATGTGTTCCAAGTTGTTGAATCCGATATTGCGGATCCACTGTCTTCCAAGGTTGAGTTGGGGTATCTGAAAGTAAATTACTCATTTTTTCGCCCGGTTAGTTGAAGAAACAATCGCAGTTGCTACCGCATTTGTGACCAAAGTGATTAAGAACAAGGCCAGACCAGCACCAAAGAGTGCGCTGATTTCAAGAGGTTGTGCCTCACCAAATCGAGAAACGATGAGAGATGCAACTGAGCCACCAGTGCTTTCGAGAATTCGAATCCAGTTAACTTCGTCGAAGAAGAGCTGCAAAACAAAGAAAACCGCGATGGTTTCGCCAAGTGCTCGTCCGAGGCCAAGCATTGCTCCACCGGTAATGCCACTCTTGCTGAATGGCAAAACAACGTTGCGAATCATTGTCCAACGAGAAGCACCAAGTGCTTGAGCGCCGGTGATTAACTCTGGTGGAACTGACGCAAAAATCTCGCGGGACACCGCTGCGATGATTGGTGTAATCATGATCGCCAAAACAAGTCCAGCCATAAATGGAGATTGTTCAAAGCCTTCAAATTCGACTTGGAAAAAAGGAATGAATCCAAGATTTGTGTTCAACCATTTTGCCCAAAGCGCTCCATGCTGCATTAAGACGAAGAAGCCCCACAAACCAAAAACAATTGATGGAATAGCGGCAACTAAATCAACAAACACCGTAAAGGCAAATGCTAATTTTTTCGGCAAGAAATAAGTAGCTGCTAACGCAATTCCAATTGCCATCGGAACTGCAATCGCCACTGCAATGATTGCAATTAATAGCGAGCCCCAGAGCATCGGCGCAAGACCAAAAGTTGGTGGGTCAATCGAACCTTCTGATGGAAGCAATCCATCGCCTGCGTACCAAGAGCTGCCAGTGAAGAATTCCAAACCGAATGCTCGAAGAACTGGGGCTGCTGAAATTGCAAGATAACCAAAGATTCCAGAAAGCAAAACAAAAGCTGCAAGCCCACCGGCAATCAAGATGCCGCGGAAGACTTTGTCTGAGCCCTGGCGAATTACATGAATTGTGCGAGGAAGGATCTTCTCGGCTTCGGTGACGGCTGACATACCCCAATTTTGGCGTGGAAAGTTGGCGGCGAATAGTGCTCAAAGTGAGAGCGGCAAGAATTAAAGGTAAACATCAGGTAAACAACCCCAAAAAGCATCTAGGTGGCCGCCTTTGGGCGACCACCTAGATATCTATGAAGGGAATTGAGGATTAATTGACTGGGGTAAAAAGTGCGTCCCAGTTTTCAATCTTCAAGGTGTAAAGGCCGCCACCTTCGAAAACTGAACCCTTGAAAGCAAGGTCTTCATCAGTCGAAGTTGTAATTGCCTTTGCATTTACAGATAGCCCACTGTTTCCAACATTTAGATCACCATTCAAAGTGACTGTGTTTTTCACAGTGACAGTGAATGTGTCATTGTCTGGATTGACGGCGGTTACTGAATAGGTGCCATTTACTTCAGCTGTTCCACCGAAGATGGTCACGATGTCATTGGCAGCAAGTTCTCCAGTATCTGTCACAGTAACTGTCATCGTGGTGGATGAAGCTACGTGATTTATGTTGGTAATCGTGTAGTTGGTTTGAGCAACTAGGTCCGGACGCAACAGTGCTGCAGCGCGGGCCTTTAGCGGATCTGAACCAAATGAGTTACCGCTTCCGTCCTTAGAAACAGGGTGAATCTGTGCATTGAACATGAAGTAGCTTGCTCCATCACCAAGTTTGAAGTACTTAGTTGCATCAAAGATGCCGCTTGATTCTTCATCATTGGTGAGGTAGCTGTCTACGCTGCTTGGCGCGAAATATGTTGGATCAAATTGTGCAACACTTACAAGTGCTTTGTCAGACAAGCGAAGCGCTAGCAGACGTGCAATGTGGTTGTTTGAACCTGGATCTTCTTGAATCATTACATATTGGCCGTTAGCGCTGAATGACAAGTTGTCAGGCTTATTCAATTTGATTGAACCATCGTTGGTTGGTGCTTCGGTGCCATCAAGAATCAATTCAAGATTCGCACCAAGTTCTGGATGTGCAACATCAACGAATGTCAACTTCCAAAGTCCGCC